>JBKPIZ010000082.1:0-3435 GCA_046730495.1 Pseudomonadota bacterium | reverse complement strand
CGTCCCTTCTTCATCGGCAGCCCCGGTTGGGTGCGGTCCAACGCCTGGATTTGGCTTTTCTCATCGACCGAGAGAACGACGGCGTGGTCGGGCGGATTGACGTACAGCCCGACGATCTCCCTAAGCTTGGCCGCGAATTGCGGATCGTTGGACAGCTTGAACCGGCGCACCAGATGCGGCCGCAGACCGTGGGCGCGCCAGATCCGTTGCACCGAGCTGACGCTGATTCCGGCGGCTTTCGCCATCGCCGAACCCGTCCAATGGCTGGCTGTCGGCGGCGGTCCCGCCAACGTCAGCGCCACAACCCGTTCGGCCACCTCAGGGCCCAACGGTGGAATGCGCGAGGGGCGCGTCTTGTCGCGCCAAAGCCCCGCCGCGCCCTCGTCCTGAAACCGTTCCTGCCAGCGCCAGATCACCGTCTTGGCCTTCCCCGTGGCCCGCATGATTTCGGCAGTGCCATGAGCATCGGCCGTCAGAAGGACAATCTTCGCTCTCCAAACGTGCTTCTGTGGGCTGTTGCGGTTGGCCACCACCGCCTCAAGCTCATTGCGCTCGGCGGCACTCAATCGAATGTTCGTTCGCTCGTACATTCCTCAGACTCGCACACGCGAGTCCACCAGGGAATCTCTAAGCGAATCGACCTGTCAGACTTGATCCACTAGCAGCATGACCAAACGCATTCTCTCAATCGACGGCGGCGGCATTCGCGGCATCTTGCCGCTCGCCCTGCTGACCGAGATCGACACAAAGCGCGGGCAGTGCGCTGATCTGTTCGACATGATGGCGGGTACCTCGATCGGCGGCATTATCGCCACCGGCCTGGCGCATCGTGTCTCCGCCAAGGCTATCTATGACATGCTGATGAACGACGGCGGCACCATCTTCGCCAAGACCCTTGTGACCGATGTCTTTAACGCGGTCCAGCCGAAATACGATGCCGCGCCGCTGGAAGGTTACCTCGCCCAGACCTTCGGCAACGTCACGCTCGACAGCATCGTCAAGCCCCAACTGATCGTGCCCACGGTCGATCTGCTGCGACCAGCGTCAATCTTTTTCAAATCCTGGCTCGCCCGGCAGGACCCATCTTACAATTTCGCGCTCAAGGATGTAACGCGCGCGACGAGCGCCGCCGAAACCTATTTCGCGCCAGTGGTGATCCAGAGCGCGTCGGGCGACGTCTATCGCTGCGTCGATGGCGGCACCGCCATCAACAATCCGACGGTTGCGGCGATCCTCGAAGCCCGCCTAATGTGGGACGGCGAAGATGTGCGCGTGCTGTCGCTTGGGACCGGCATTAGGACCGAGCCGATTGCACCGGCGAATGGCGGCATTGTCGGCTGGCTGCCTCATCTCATTTCGCTGTTCGCGGATGCCCAGACCAGCGTACTCGACCATCTGGCCCAGTGGGCCGTGCCGAGCCTCGTGCGCTGTGACATCGCTCTTGGGCCCAAGGTCAATTCCGCCTTCGACGATGCCTCTGCGGCGAACCTCGCCGCGCTGGCGACGCTGGGGCGGCAACTCGTGACGGCGGAAATCGATAACGCGCTCGCGATGCTAGCGCCGCCGCCCGTCGCCTAGGACCGCTGCAAGAGATATATCTGGGCTCAGTTTGCTTCACCTGCAGTGCGATAGGAAGGCCCTTTTCGGCCGAGAAACTAACCACTTCGGAGGTGAACAGATTAGCTGCGAAGAGAGCTGTGGAAATCGTGGCCAACTGACACATCGGGGCCGCGAAGCGGTCATATTCATGCCGCCAATGCAATGCTGTGGAGATATTCTCAGTCAGGATGATATGGGGGAATGCAACCATGAACTTTGTTAGGCCGCTCGGGTCCGCCGAGATCGAAAAATCATCAGAAGTGGAAGCCGGGGAAAATATCCACGAATTGGCGCGTGGTAGTAGCGCTGTGTTCCGCCCTGGCGAGGCTAGCGATGTTGAAATGTCGGCCGACAATCTTGCTGGGTTGTTGCGCCGAGTATCAGAAGCATCGACGCGCGAAATTGAGAACCTCACTGGTGACCTCCAGGCGCTACGCAAAAAACTACACACCGACGGCGATCGCATTCAACGCGATATTGCGGAATACGGCGAGCTGGCTCAGCAGGTGATGCAACTGACCAAAATTATCTCCGAAAGTGTGAAAAAGCTTCCAACAGCTCCGCGTGTCAATCGATAGGCAGCGGCTGTTGATGGGTGAGCGGCGACAGTGCGAGTGACGCACGGGATCGCTGCAGAACTTTCTAATCGGTCGATTTCTTTTTGATTACATCGGCGAACTCGCCGATCACCTGCCCATGTCTGATACTGAAAGCCGTAATCGTTTGAGTGAGTGCAGGACTTATCCTGTAGGAGCCCTACCGAGTTCCACCGGAACGACCCGAAGCAGACATCGAATTGCGGCTCCGCCGTGCGCGCCGCACTAAAAGGAACTAGGCGCAAAGAAAAAGCCCCGCCGAAGCGGGGCGAATGAGCCGGGCCTGTGCAGCGCGAGACGCGATAACCGTCAGGCTACCTGTGTGTACCGAAAACCTAAACCCGCACATAATGGTGATGAAGTCCGCCAAGGATCGCGCGTGAATTGATGTTTCCGGTCCGCTGAACCGGCCGAGAGACCGGCGCATCTTTATTCAATGACCGGTGCGTTCTGATGGCGTTGTAACAGCGAGCATAGGCTCGCAAAATTCGGCGCAGATGCACCTCACCCAAGACGACGAAATGGTCGAGAGACACTCACGACGGATTGATCCGATCAACCGTTCAGCAAATCCGTTCTGCCAAGGCGAGGCCGGCGCTATAGGCTTGTCCCGGATGCCCATGGTGCGCAATCGGCGTGTGACGACAGCGCCATAGATGTGATCCTGATCACTCAGTCCGGTATGTCCGGTTCGTCGCCCCAAATCGCTGCGCCGACAACACTCGCCCGTGCGAACCCGACAACATTTGCCGTCGTGAAGGGTGAGCCAATAGTCGCGCGGTCGGTGGAGCGGTACACGAATCTATCACAATCAATCGTCCCGACGTAACGCCCGTCGGTGCCGTAGACCTTATCTCCGCTGATGCGCCCAATCACCGTTCCCGAGCGGCTGAAAACAGTGTCGCCGGAAACTTGGAGCGGCCGCCCATTCTTCGTATACAGATCCATATATCTTCATCCTCATCAGCGACCAAACTACTCAACCATCAGCAACTTGACCGGTGTCGGATCGATCGATGACAGCACCGGGCGGGCCATATGTGCGAATGAGGCAAGCGCATGACCCTGCCCAAGATTGGGCACGGATGTCCAGGTCGCATCATCGACAGAAGGAATAATCTTCCGCAGTCGCTGAATGACATTGGTGTCAGTGATCTTGTGCAGTATCCAGTTATTGATGAGGCCAAGGACTTCATCCGGAAGATGGCCGGGTAGCTGAGTGACGAACACAAGTCCGAGA
>JBKPIZ010000081.1:0-2467 GCA_046730495.1 Pseudomonadota bacterium | reverse complement strand
CTGCAGCTCTCCGGCGCGCCGGAACAGGCGCTGGTCTCATGAGCGGCGTCGCCAAATTGAAAATCCGCCGCGGCAGCCATGGCGAGGAGGCGCGCTGGCAGACCTTCGAGGTGCCGTTCGAGTCCGGACAGTCGGTGCTTGATGGACTGCGCTGGCTGCGCATCAACAAGGACCCGACGCTGGCGATGCGGTTTTCCTGCATCAACGCCAATGCCTGCAAGGAATGCATGATCCAACTCGACGGCGAAACCGTCTATGCTTGCACCGCGCGGCTCGAGCCGCGCGAAATGACGCTTACCCCGCTGCCGAACAAGACGCTGATCCGCGATCTTGTCACCGAGATCGCCCCGCCGTCGGAGCGGTTTAAGTAGATCTGGTGAAAACTCAAAGTGAAGGACTTCAATGCCGATCAAATCCAAATATCTGTTCGTCGCCAGCATGGACGTCGACCCCGATAAGGAGGCGTTGTTCAACGAAGTCTACGATACCGAGCACGTGCCCAATCTTCTCAAAGTGCCGGGCGTGCATGCGGTGACGCGCCTGGAAGGCGAGCCGTTTGCGATGAGCATCGGTGGCCAGGAAAAAAAGGTCACGCACGAAGGCGCGCGCCACTCGGCCGTCTACGAGATCGACGGCCCGCATGTGCTGGTCAGCCCGGAATGGGCCAAGGCGGTCGAAGCCGGCCGCTGGCCGACGCAAGTGCGGCCATTCACCCGCAACCGCCGCCACACGCTGTACCGGATAAGGTGAGACGGGCGCCGATCCTCCAGTCCGCTCGTCCCCGCGAAGGCGGGGACCCAGTTTGATTTTAAAAAGAACTGGATTCCCGCTTTCGCGGGAATGAGCGGAGATAAAATCGTCACGTTCAGAACAACGACTGCACGTCGCCGCAAATGCTGATGGCCTGGCCCGA
Source organism: Pseudomonadota bacterium (assembly GCA_046730495.1). Lineage (GTDB taxonomy): Bacteria > Pseudomonadota > Alphaproteobacteria > Rhizobiales > Xanthobacteraceae > BOG-931. Next base: position 1,554 of record JBKPIZ010000081.1, on the reverse strand, counting down.
GATCGTGCGCCCGCGCGGCGACGCCAGAAACACCATCATGTCGGCGAGCTGTTGCGGCGCGATCATTTCCTTGAGCGACGCGTGCGACAGCGCTTCTTCTTGAATCGTTTGCATCGACACGCCGCGGACCTGCGCTTTGGCGCCGAACACCCGGCGAATCCGGTCGCCCTCGACCGCGCCGGGTTGGATCGCGTTGACGCGAATCTTGAGCGGCGCCAGCTCTATCGACAGCGACTTGGTGAAACCGACCACCGCCCATTTCGAGGCGGCATAGGGCGTACGCAAGGGAAAGCCGAGGCGGCCCGCTGTGGACGACAGGTTGATGATCGACGGATTGCCGCTCTTGGCGAGATGCCGCACCGCCGCGCGCACACAATTGAACTGCCCGGTGATGTTGACGGCGAGCGTGCGATCCCATTCTTCCGGCGGAATTTCATCGACCCGGCCGGTCGGGCCGGCGATGCCGGCATTGTTGACGAGGCAATCGAGACCGCCGAGCGCATCCGTGGTGGCATCGATGAAGCGGGTCACTGCGTCGCGATCGGAGACGTCGCACAGCGAAGCTTTGATCTTGGGATCGCTGGTCGCGATCTCGGCGAGCGCGTGCCGATCGACGTCGCAGATGTGCACCAGCGCGCCCTCGCGCTGGAATGCGCGGGCGACTTCGCGGCCAATGCCGGCGGCGCCGGCGGTGACGATCACGCGCAAACCCTTGATGCCCAGATCCATGACGGTTGCCCCTTCGATTGCTTAGTTCAGGCATTGCTGCCGGCCAGACCGAGGATCTGCCGCGCTTCTGCCGGTGTCGCGACGTGGTCACCGAGAACCGCGATAATCTTCGCCGCCTTCTCGACCAGCGCCGCATTGCTCGGCGCCAGCTTGCCCTTTTCCAGATAGATGTTGTCTTCGAGCCCGACGCGCGGATGGCCGCCAAGCAGAACGGTTTGCGCCACCATCGGGAATTGGTAGAGCGAAATGCCGAAAGCGAACCACGGCGCCTCCGGCGGCAACAGACTGCGCATGTAGGTCATGGCCTCAGGCGTCGCCGGCTGGCCCCAGGAAATGCCGAGGCAGATCTGAAACATGCCGGGCGGCTTGACGTAACCGTCGGCGATGAAGCGCTTGGCGAGGAGCAGATGCCCGGTCTCGAACACTTCGAGCTCGGGCATGACGCCGGCGTCCTTGATCGCCGCCGCCATCGCTTGCAGGTGCTTCGGCGTGTTGATGAACACCCGGTCGCCCATATTGAGGCTGCCCATGTCCAGGCTGCAAATATCGGGCTTGAGCTCGACCACATGCCGCACGCGCTCTTGTGGCGATTTCAGCACGCTTTCCGCGCTCGGTTTCGAAGGATCGCGCTCGTCGTGGGTGAAGCGCGCGCCCGGCCCCGTCGTGAGATTGATCAACACGTCGGTGCTGCTGCCCCTGATCCGCTCGACCACCTCGCGATAGAGCGCGGTGTCCATGCTCGGCTTGGTGGTTTTCGGATCGCGAACATGGATGTGCACGATCGCGGCCCCGGCTTTGGCGGCGTCGATCGCGGAGGTGGCGATC
>JBKPIZ010000080.1:0-3602 GCA_046730495.1 Pseudomonadota bacterium | reverse complement strand
TGACCCGCGTCGCGTCGAGTCACATCCGTGTCGGCACCTTCGAGTTCTTCGCGGCGCAAGGGGATTTGGATGCGATCCGGCGCCTCGCTGATCACGTCATCGCGCGGCATTACCCAGAGGCGGTTGACGCCGCGAACCGGTGGACAATGGTGCGGATGTCCTCTTCGGATATGGACGTCACCAACGCGAGTGGCCCCATTATCCTCAATAAGATGATCGCAGACCTGATCGATCGGATCACAGCCCCGCATCGTCGCCAGTGACGCCACGGTCTGGCCCGCCGTCTTTGGCATTCGCGGCGAGATCGAGATCTGTACTGCGTCCCAAGACGGGATTCGGCCCCAGTTATTGAGGCCATGCTCCGCAATCTCAGTCCTTATTCGCTCGCGAACTTCAGGCTGCGCAAGGCGCGCCAGCATCGCCTCATTGCCGCCAACCTGCACCCAGCCAGGCAGCAAATTCTTCAGCGGGTTTGCACCGGCAGTGTAAGGATAAGCATCGCAATCGATGTCGCATCCTTCTGCGCGCGCCGCAGCGATCCTGTCGAGGATCTGTCTCGCCTTACCCCAGTTGTCTAGCCCGGAGCACTTTAAATGCACGATCTCGACATGCACTCCAGTTGCGCGGGCAATATCAATCGCCTCTTCGATCGCATCCATGACTTTGTTCGATTCGTCGCGGATGTGAGTGAAATACGCAGCATTGTGCTTTTTGAGCACCATACAAAGCGTTCTCATCTCGTCCGGCTTGGCGAAACTGCCGGGTGGTGTAAATAACCCGGAAGACATTCCAAGTGCGCCCGCCTGCAGGCCATCTTCGAGCAGGGCAATCATCTTGTTCAGTTCCAGCTCGGTTGGAGCCCGATCTTCGAGCCCCATCACCATAAGCCTGAGCGTGTTGTGTCCTACCAACATCCCGGTGTTGACCGCGACTGCAGCGAACGTGTCGAGATATTCTGGAAAACTCATTTCTCGGAATGGGAGCCAAGGCGCCCCGCCGCTCAGATAATCAGCTAAAAGCTGCGCCTTTCCCGGCAGCACCGGCGCGACCGAGAAGCCACAATGACCAACGATTTCGGTGGTGACGCCCTGCCGAACCTTGCTTTCGGCCTTGGGATTGATCGGCAGGACAAAATCGGAATGGGTTTTGATGTCGATAAACCCCGGCGCCGCGGCTAGGCCTTCGGCATCAATGATTTTCTTTGCGTCACCAATAAGGGAAACGCCCAGCGCCGCAATCCGGTCGCCGCGGAGAGCAATATCGCCCATCGCACCCGGTCTACCACTTCCATCGATAATGAGTCCGTGACGGACTAGGACATCCCAGCGCACAGCGATTCCTCGCGTCTCCGCACTGCCGACGTCATGCACCAGTAGTGCGCCGTCGACCAGTGGTGAACGAACATTTTACGCCTTAGCGTCAATATGCGCCGGCCTTTTAGAGCGCGAGCGCATGTCGACCTGGCAGACCGAAACGGGTGAACGGAATCGCGAATCGTTCGCGCGGCTCTCCAGGTCTCTGCCGGCTGCCTTTCCGCCTGCCGTACTCGCACGCGCGCTCGATCGCCCGTTCATCCCTCCGACGCCGCGGCTCGCGATTGAATCCTACTGGCGTGCCCATCCGCTCCGTGCCGATCGCCTGGCCCGCGCCCTAGCGGCTAAGACTGGAGCTCCTGTGGGCTGGACTTGGCGAATTAGCCAAAGTCGCAAGACTGGGCTGCCTGCGACATTCCGAATGCCGCCGGCTCCGTACCGAGAGCGTGGCTACAGCTTGGGTCCAGGCTTTTGCTGCGTCTGCGGTCAGCCGGTTTACCGGCTCGGCTGGCACAAAGATCTGTGGAGCGCCGGGCCGAACAAAAACGCGGTCTGGCACTGTGCCTGCGTCATCGCTTGGCAATTCTGGAATGGGCCGAATAGCGAGGCAGCACTCCTGCGGCGCCTTCAAGGGCGGCGCTGCGGCGAAACAGGCGGGCGGCTCTGGAAAGATGCTGAGATCGATCACCGCGTCCCATTGTTTCGAGTATGGAAGGAATACCGGGACGTTCCCTGGCCGAAGCTACTCGCCTACTGGGGCTTGCCAAACCTTCAGGTAATCAATCGCGACGTCCACGCCGCAAAATGCGCCATCGAGGCGCGAGACCGACGAGCCGTCCACTCACGTCAGCGACTCGTAACGTGCCTACCAGACGATCACTGAGCCGCTATCAGCTCCACTGGCAGGCTGGCGAACTGCCTCAGGCTGTTACTGAGCTTGCGCTGCGACTCGCCGACGATGTCGATGCGCTCAACCCGCGTGGCGAGCGCCGTCATGAGCATCTCGGCCTCGAGGCGCGCCAGCATCTGGCCGACGCACAAATGAATACCGGCGCCGAAGGCAACGTGACCGGCGGCCCGGCGGTTGACGTCGAAGCGCTCGGGTTCGTCCCAGCGGCCCGGATCGCGGTTAGCGGAGGCCAAGAACAGTAATACCTTCGCATCCTGCGGGATTTCGATGCCGCCGATGTCGACCGTGCGGGTGGTGGTGCGGAAGAACGTCTGGATCGGCGACTCCCAGCGCAGCACCTCGTCGAAGGCCGGCCGTACCAGCGCTGGCTTCTCGCGCAGCGCCTGCCACTGCGCCGGGTTGGTGGCGAAGGCGTAGAGCGCGTTGCCGACGCCGACAATGGTGGTGTCGAGTCCGGCCGAGAGCAGCGAGCGCACCAACAGCGGCGCCTCCTCCGCCGTGATCTCGCCGGTGTCGACCGCAGCCCAGATAATCGCGCCGAGTCCGGCGGGCGACAGCGCCTCGCGGGCGCATTGGGCGTTGATCCAGGGCACGACCTTTGCCGCCTCGGCCATGGCCGCCTCGAAATGGACGTTCCGCGGACCAAAGGCATTGAAGACCATGGCGCCGTAGGGCAGCAGGTTTTCCACGCCCTGCCGGCCGAGGCCGACCGCCTCGGGAAACACGCTTAGCGGATAGGCCTCGGCGATGTCCGCGATCGCATCGACCTGCCGGCGCGCGACGAGCTCATCTGCGAGTTTCTCGGCCGCTTCTTTGAACCCTGCGCGCAGGCCCGCCATCGGCTTTGCCGAAAGCGCCCGGTTCATCACCGTTCGACTGCGCGTATGCAGCGGCGGGTCGGCTTCGAGGATTAGGCTCGGCGGCCGCCATGGCTTGGTGCGGCGGAAATCGTCGATGCCGACGCCGGCTGCTGAGCTGAACGTCTGCCAGTCGCTGCCGCCTGCACTTCGGCATGGCGTGCGCACGCCCACAGCCCATAACCCTCTAGCCACACCACCGGCCCGGCATCGCGCAATTCCGCATAAAACGGATAGGGCGCGGCGAGGAAATCGTCGGCGAAAGGATCGAGGGACGAAACCGGACAGGCGGGCATCGCAAATCCGCGATGATGAAGGCAGCGACGTCGGGCAACTTACCACGTTCGTCATGACGGCGCTTCGAGAGCGTATTCCTAGCCGGGTGGTCAAAGTGAGTCGGCAAAGCGGGACAATTTCTTCCTGCCTCAGCTTGTAGGCGGAGCGCCCGCACATGACCGACAACATATAGCGTTGCTTGCCCGACCTTGCCCACCTTGCGGCCGAATCCGGCGGTGAGCGAAC
>JBKPIZ010000079.1:0-4343 GCA_046730495.1 Pseudomonadota bacterium | reverse complement strand
TGCATCAACGCGTCGACGAAAAAACGCAGTCCCATCTCGGTCGGCAAACGTCCCGCTGATGTGTGGGGAGCGTAAACCAAGCCGAGCTGTTCGAGATCGGACATGACATTTCGCACCGAAGCCGGCGATAAAGTCATTGGCAGGATGCGCGACAGATTGCGCGAGCCGACCGGCTCGCCGGTCGCAAGATAACTTTCGACAATCAGGCGAAAGATCTCGCGCGAACGTTCGTTCAGCTGTGCGAGGCCCAACTGGTTGGCGCCAAGCGGCAGTTCGTGGCTGGTCAAAATTTCACTCCGCGACGTTGCCTGAGAATATGTATCACTCCGCCGCCGCCATCGCACGTGTCCGGGGCGAAGCGCGCAATAGCGCCATCAGCTCGCGCGCTGAATCGCAAGTTTCCAGCCGGTTCACCGCATCAATGACCTTTTTGATCCGGACGTCAGGCAGCGCGTTTGCGGCGTAGAGGTGGAATTTTTGCTCCACCTGCGCGCGTGACAGCGGATTCTCGAAGGCGCCGAGCGGATGCTCGCAGTGTGCCGACAATCTGGCGCCATCGCTGAGAATAACGTCGACTTTAGCTTGTGAGCCGCTGAGCGCAGCATCGGCGCGAATCTCTACTTTCTCCTTGGCGAAACTGCGGAGCGCCGGATCGTCGTAACGCGCAGGAGCAAACTGCGCCAAGCTCAGCACGCCGTCGTGCAGAATGGCCGCAGCGGCGTAATGGGCGGATAACAGCGCTTCGAACTTGCCTTTATAGGTGCCGAAGCCGCCATGCATGTCGAAGGCGCTCCGGCTCAGCGCAATAACAACGCGGCGGACACGCGCGGCCCCAATCTCGTGCTGTGCAAGAAGATTGAATAGGGCGGTGTTCAAGCCCTGGATCAGTGTTGCAGATGGCCATAGCCGCAGCGCGATCCGCTCCAGTTCGAATCGGTGTCCGATATCAGCAATTGCCGCTTCCGCCTTGCCGCCGGCGGCATAGGTTTTGTACAGGCCGCCATCTGTGGCGCTCAGGAATTCCCGCGTGGCGACGAAATTCTGTTGCGCGAGGAGGGCCGCGAGCAGCCCTGAAACGGCGCCGCGGCACTGGTGAAATTTGACCGTCGGCGTACCCCAAGCGGCGAACGTTCCTGCCGCCTGGCTGCCTGCAAGGCCGAATGCGCGCGCCATCGCGTCGGCATCGAACTTCAGAAGTGAACCGACGGCCGCGGCCGCACCGAATGGGCCAATGATCCCCGGGCCGTGCCAGCCGCGCGCGCGGAATGCCGGATAGTCGAGACCAAGGCCGATGCGCGTCGTCACTTCGCAGCCGGCGGCAATCGCAACCAACAAGTCGCGGCCCGGCAAATCATCACGCTCGGCGATGGCGAGCGCCGGCGGCACAATCTCCGGAGTGACGTGCGTCATGGTCGCCCGGTGCACGTCACACATCGTGACCGCAGTGATCAGATAGCCGTTGAACAACGTAGCGCCGATGAGCGACAAAGGCGGGCCGCCAATCACGCTCGACTGCGTTCCCTGCGCAAGCGCCGATGCCAAAGCCCTGATTTGATCGGTTTCTTCACCCTGGTAACCCGCAAGTGCGCAGGCGAGCGCGTCCAAGATCAGGTTCTTGCAGTGTTCGCGGCTGCGCTGGGGCAAATCGTCGTAACGCAACCCCGCGGCGAACTCGGCTAATATGCGCGTCGGCTCGCGCGTTCCTTCGCTCGTCATTCTCGTCCTCGCGCAGTGGTCTCCGAGGGTAGCGGTAAGCCGGCAAAGCTGGCAATTGGGCAAATCGAACGCGTCTGTGCGTGTGCTGGTCCCTCGCCTGCCTGACCGCTCTCTTGCTGCTCTCTTGGCGGGCGATCCCGCACCCACTACAAGGTCACACGCAGTCACAGTTGATCGTGTACAAGCTTGACGCTCCGGCGCAGCGGTGCCGGCAAAGTTTCGGAGGCATGCATGCGGCCGAGCCGCCGACAGCCCGATGAATTACGCCCCGTGTCGCTCGAACGCGGCGTTGTGAAATATGCGGAGGGTTCATGCTTCGTGAAATTCGGCGATACGCATGTGCTCGTGACGGCAACCCTCGAAGATCGGCTGCCGCCGTGGCTTAAGGGCCAGGCGCGCGGCTGGATCACTGCCGAATACGGCATGCTGCCGCGGGCGACGCTTGAACGCACACGGCGCGAGGCCTCGGCCGGCAAGCAGAACGGCCGCACGGTGGAAATCCAACGCCTGATCGGACGAAGCCTGCGCTCCGTGGTCGATCTCAAGGCGCTTGGCGAACGCCAGATCACCATCGATTGCGACGTCATCCAGGCTGATGGCGGAACGCGTACAGCTTCCATCACCGGCGCATGGATCGCGCTTCATGATTGCCTGGTCTGGATGAAAGCGCGGCAGATGATCGAAATGGATGTGTTACGCGACCATGTTGCCGCGATCTCCTGCGGTGTGTGCTCCGGCGTGGCGGTGCTCGATCTCGACTATGCGGAGGATTCACAGGCCGATACCGACGCCAATTTCGTGCTCACCGGCTTGGGCAATATCGTCGAGATCCAAGCAACGGCCGAGAAGATACCGTTTACCGAAACACAGTTCTCGGCTTTGCTGGCGCTGGCGCGCAAAGGGGTCACTAAGCTCGTCGATTTACAGAAGATGGCGGTGATGTGAGGTCAGACGACAGAAGTCAGATGTCGGGGGACGGATGGTTAATGCTAAGTCGCCGAAAGGTTCAGACAATCATCCGATCTCTGACATCCGTCATCTGACCTCTGATACTGTGGTGATCGCCACCCACAATCCAGGCAAGCTTGCCGAAATGCGCGAACTGCTTACGCCTTATGGAATAGCCGCCATATCGGCCGGTGAGCTTGCTTTGGCCGAGCCGGAAGAAACCGGCATGACATTCGCCGAGAATGCGCGGATCAAAGCTACCGCCGCCGCTACGGCCGCACGGCTTCCGGCGCTCGCCGATGATTCAGGGCTTGTTGTCGAGGCGCTCGGTGGCGCGCCCGGCATTCACTCGGCGCGCTGGGCCGGCCCGGATCGCAACTTTCACCGCGCCATGCAAACGATCGAGCAAGAATTGCAAGCACGCGGCGTAACCACGCCGGAACGGCGCCGCGCGCATTTTGTCTCCGCGCTGTGTCTGGCCTGGCCCGACGGCTACGCCGAGGATTTCGAAGCGCGCGTTGCCGGTTCGCTGGTATGGCCGCCACGCGGCAATCGCGGCTTCGGTTATGATCCGATATTTTTGCCCGACGGCCAGCAACGGACCTTCGGCGAAATGTCGAGCGAGGAGAAACACGGGCTGCCGCCGCGTGGTAAAGGCCTATCGCATCGCGCCCGCGCGTTCATAAAACTTGCCGAGGCGTGCCTTGAGCGCCGCTGATCATTCGGTTTCCGGCACGCAGCCCGGCGGTCACGATGACGCACCGGCATTCGGGGTGTACCTGCATTGGCCGTTCTGCCTGTCGAAATGTCCTTATTGCGATTTCAATAGTCACGTTCGCCGCGAACAAATTGATGAGGCGCGCTGGGTTCGCGCCTTTACCGCGGAGATTGCCAGCACGGCGGCGCGCGTATCCGGGCGCGTGGTATCGACAATTTTTTTCGGCGGCGGCACGCCGTCACTGATGCGGCCGCAGACTGTCGCCGCCGTGATCGAAGCGGTTGTCCGTCATTGGCCCATTGCCCCCGATGCCGAGATCACGCTCGAGGCCAATCCGACCAGCGTCGAGGCGGAGCGCTTTCGCGGCTATCGCGCCGCCGGCGTCAATCGCGTTTCGCTCGGCGTGCAGGCGCTCGACGACCGCGCGCTTGCCGCGCTGGGGCGCACACATTCGGCGCGCGAAGCGTTGCATGCGGTCGGCATCGCGCGCGCGGTTTTCGACCGCTATTCGTTCGATCTGATTTATGCCCGTCCGGAGCAAACGCCGGAGCAATGGTCGCGCGAACTACGCGCCGCACTGCTGGAAGCCGGCGAGCATATTTCGCTCTACCAGCTCACGATCGAGCCTGAGACTCCGTTCGCGGCGCTTCACGCCGCGGGCAAGCTGCATCCGCCCGACGAGACCACGGCGCGCAATCTCTACGATGTCACGCAGGAGATCTGCGCCGCGCACGGCTTGCCGGCTTATGAGATTTCAAATCACGCCCGGCCCGGCGGCAAATGCCGGCACAACCTCGTCTATTGGCGCGCTCACGAATATGCCGGCATCGGCCCCGGCGCCCATGGCCGCCTCGACATTGCCGGCGACCGCCACGCCACCGCTACGGAAAAACGGCCAGAAGCTTGGCTCGCGCGGGTGGAAAAAGCAGGCGACGGCCTAGTTACTGACGAGGTCCTCACC
>JBKPIZ010000078.1:0-4401 GCA_046730495.1 Pseudomonadota bacterium | reverse complement strand
GGTGTGATGGGTCACCCGATCGACGAAGTCGGCTTTTTGCGTCGCCGTCGGCAGCTCGCCGTAGAGAAGGAGGTAGCAGGTTTCGAGAAAGTCGCCGTGCTCGGCGAGATCGGCTATCGGGTAACCGCGATAAAGCAGGATGCCCTGGTCGCCATCGATATAGGTGATCTTGGACTCGCAGCTCCCCGTGGATGTAAAGCCGGGGTCGTAGGTGAAAATGCCGGCTTCGGCATAAAGCTTGCTGACGTCCAGCACCTCGGGACCCAGCGTGCCGTCGTAAACGGGAAACGAATAGTTCTTGTTGCCGAGCGTGATGGTGCCGGTCTTGATGTTGGAGCCGGTCTTCGCGTCCATTGTTTTACCCTCGATGTACGACTGCCCGAAACCGATAGATCGTCCGCGGCCCCGGGGTATTCCAAAGGTCGGTTTCGCCTAGCTTAAGCCGCTGTGCACTGCAAGATAATAGCCGATTATCGCCCCGGAAGGGCCCGGCAAGGCGAAAAACAGTGGCCAAACGCCGTCGGGGCGCGGCCCACTAACCGGCCTGTTGCGCGGTTTGATCCGCAAGGCGGTCAAGGCTCTCGCTCTTACCCAGAACCGTGAGCACCTCAAAGATTCCCGGCGAGGTCGTTCGCCCGGTCAGTGCCGCCCGCAATGGCTGCGCCACTGCGCCGAGCTTGGCGCCGTGGCGTTCGGCAAAGCCGCGCACCGCGCGCTCGGTGGTCTCCGTAGTCCACGGTTCGACCGCGGCAAGTTCGGCGGCAACGCCACGCAGAAGCGCGCGCGCATCCGGGTTGAGAATACCTTCCGCCTTCTCGTCGAGCTGTATCGGGCGGCCGGCCCACAGGAAACGCGCGCCATCGATGATGTCGATGAGCGTTTTGGCGCGTTCCTTAAGACTTGGCATGGCCGCGAGCCACTGGCGGCGGAGCGACGGCGACATCCTGGCGGCGAGTTCGGCGCCATCGGCCAGATGCGGCAACAGACGTTCAATGGCTTGCAGCAAATCGGCGTCGCTGGTCTGGCGGATGTAATGACCGTTGAGGTTTTCAAGCTTGGCGAAATCAAAGCGCGCCGGCGAGCGGCCGATCTGCGGCAGATCGAAGGCCGCGATCATTTCCTCGGTGGAGAAGATTTCCTGATCGCCGTGGCTCCAGCCGAGCCGCACCAGGTAATTGCGCAGGGCCACGGACAGATAACCCATCGCCCGATAGGCGTCGATGCCGAGCGCGCCATGGCGCTTCGATAATTTGGAGCCGTCCGGCCCGTGGATCAGCGGAATATGCGCCATCGCCGGCACCGGCCAGCCGAGCGCATCGTAGATCTGCTTCTGCCGTGCGGCATTGGTGAGATGATCGTCGCCGCGGATTATGTGGGTGATCGCCATGTCATGATCGTCGATCACGACCGCGAGCATATAAGTCGGCGTGCCGTCGGAACGCAAAAGCACGAGATCGTCGAGATTCTCGTTCTGCCAGACCACCCGGCCTTGAACCTGATCCTCGATCACGATCTCACCGGTGAGCGGCGCCTTGAGCCGGATCGCCGGCTTTACCCCGGCTGGCGCTTCGCTTGGGTCGCGGTCGCGCCAACGGCCGTCATAAAGCTTGGCGCGGCCTTCGCGGCGAGCCGCCTCGCGCATCTGCGCAAGCTCCTCGGGGCTGGCGTAGCAGCGGTAGGCGCGTCCGGACGCCAGGAGCTGTTCCGCCACCTCGCGGTGCCGCTGCGAGCGCGCGAACTGGTAGACGGCGTCGCCGTCCCAGGCGATGCCAAGCCAGTTAAGCCCATCGAGGATGGCGTCGATGGCGGCCTGGGTAGAGCGTTCGCGATCGGTATCCTCGATCCGCAACAGCATTTTTCCGCCACGGCCGCGGGCGTAAAGCCAATTGAATAAGGCGGTGCGCGCCCCGCCGATATGCAGGAAGCCGGTGGGCGAGGGGGCAAAACGGGTGACGACAGTCATGCTTAGCGGATTTGCATGCTTGGCGGAGTCGACCGGCAGATTTGAGAACGCGCGTTCGTGTACCACATATAACTGGCAAAAGGATGAAGGCGAGCAAGGGGCGGTCGGACTTGACCCGGGCGGCCGACTTGTTCAATCCGAAGGCGGAACGCGTGCGGCTCACGTGCGGGCGGCATGGCCGTTGTCGCGATCCGCGCGCTTGGTGATGATCATTGGCTGATAAACATGTCCGTCGCTGCTGAAAACACAACGCGCGAAGCGGGTCAGGATTTCATCCGCGATATCGTGCGTGCGGATCTCGCATCCGGCCGGCACAAGACGGTGGTGACGCGGTTTCCGCCGGAGCCGAACGGCTACCTTCATATCGGCCACGCCAAATCGATTTGCCTTAATTTCGGCGTCGCCGAAGAGTTCGGCGGGCATTGCAATCTGCGCTACGACGACACCAATCCGACCAAGGAAGACCAGGAATATATCGACGCGATCGAGCGCGACGTGCGCTGGCTCGGCTTCGATTGGGGCAAACGCCTTTACCACGCCTCGGATTATTTCGAAAAGCTCTACGCATGGGCCGAAGACTTAATTCGCGTCGGCAAAGCCTATGTCGACGATCAGAGCCAGGAAGAGATGCGCGCGACGCGCGGCACGCTGACCGAGCCAGGCACCAACAGCCGATTCCGCGAGCGCCCGGTTGAAGAAAATCTCGATCTGTTCCGCCGCATGCGCGCCGGCGAGTTTCCGAATGGCGCCCGCGTGTTGCGCGCCAAAATCGACATGGCCTCGGGCAATATCAATCTGCGCGATCCGGTGCTTTATCGGATCCTGCATGCCGTGCATCCGCGCACCGGCAAAACCTGGTGCATCTATCCGAGCTACGATTTCGCGCACGGCCAATCGGATGCGATCGAAGGCATTACACATTCGCTGTGCACACTCGAATTCGAAGATCACCGCCCGCTCTACGACTGGTTCCTGGACAACCTGCCGGTGCCGTCACATCCGCATCAATATGAGTTTGCGCGACTCAATCTGACCCACACCATTCTGTCCAAGCGCGTGCTCACTGAGCTCGTGCGCGGCGCTTACGTGCGCGGCTGGGACGATCCGCGCATGCCGACGCTGGCGGGACTGCGCCGCCGCGGCGTGCCGCCCGCCGCGATCCGCGAATTCGTGCGACGGATCGGCGTCGCCAAGGCGAACAGCGTCGTCGATGCCGCCATGCTGGATTTTGCCATCCGCGAAGAACTCAACAAGACCGCGCAGCGGCGCATGGCCGTCTTAAGGCCGCTCAAACTCGTGATCGAGAATTATCCCGAAGGCAAAAGCGAAGAGCTTGAGGCGGCCAACCATCCGGATGATGCCAGTGCCGGCGCGCGCCGCATCCGGTTCGGCCGCGAACTGTTCATCGAGCGCGACGACTTCATGGAGAACCCGCCCAAGAAATTTTTCCGGCTCTCGCCCGGCGCCGAAGTGCGTTTGCGCTACGCCTATTTCGTCACTTGCCGCGAAGTGGTGAAGAACGCCGCCGGCGAAGTCACCGAACTGCGCTGCATTTACGATCCTGCCACCAAAGGCGGCAACGCGCCGGACGGGCGCAAAGTCAAGGCGACGCTGCATTGGGTTTCGGCGGAAGCCTCCAATGTCGCCGAGGTGCGCTTGTACAATCCGTTGTTCAACCGCCCGGATCCAGATCCTGGTAATTTTGCATCGCAGATCAATCCAAATTCGCTCGAAGTCTTAAGCGAGGCCCGCGTCGAGCCGGCGCTGGCCGCACTGAAAGCCGGCGAGATGGTGCAGTTCGAGCGGCAGGGCTATTTTTGCCCCGACCCGGACTCGACAGCTGGCCGGCTGGTGTTCAACCGCACCGTGGGATTACGTGACACTTGGGCCAAAGTCGAAGCCAAAGTTTCCGCGGGCGGCTGAACGTTTGCCCTCCCAATACCGGCGGCCAATTTTTTTGATCAAAATCAATGTCGACCGTGCGCCTTGGTGTGACGGTTTGGATGCCCCAGCGCGGGCGCTCAGGGCGTTGCTGCGCATTTCTAGGGAGGCATCCATGATTAGACTGGTTACGCGTGGTCGCTTCACACAGGATTACGTCAAGGGAATGCTGACCGCACCGGAGGATCGAGAACCGGTCGTGCGCAAATTGGTTGAGGCGGTGGGCGGCAAAGTCATTAGCTTTTACGTCACGACCGGCGATGCCGACTTTTTGCTCATTTCAGAAACCAACGAGTCTGAGGCCATTATCGCCTCGCTGATGGCAGCGGCGTCGACAGGCACGATTTCGCACATCAGCACGTCAAGGGCTTGGACCGGCGCTGAATTCAAAGCGATTATGGAAAGGGCTTCCAAAGTGGCGGGCGAATACCGGCCTCCGGGCAAACGCTGATTGCGACAAACCGATTGGTCGCGGCGACGGGCCAATCGAGACGGTT
>JBKPIZ010000077.1:0-2777 GCA_046730495.1 Pseudomonadota bacterium | reverse complement strand
CGTCCGACCTCGGCGCGCTCCTTCTCTTCGACGACAACAATATCCGTTACGTCACCTCGACCAAAATCGGCGAATGGGCGCGCGACAAGCTCTCGCGCTGGGCGCTGCTCACCCGCGGCGGCGAACCGATCCTGTGGGATTTCGGCTCGGCCGCGGTCCACCACAAGCTCTATTCGCCGTGGCTCAAGCCGGAAAACTGCAAAGCCGGCCTGGTCGGTTTGCGCGGCACCGTCGATCCGGCGTTCGGCCTGATGAAGCATCACGCCGAGGAAATGGCCTCGATCCTCAAATCCGCCGGCGTCGCCAAAATGCCGATCGGCGTCGACATCATCGAGCCACCGATGATGTTCGAACTGGAAAAAGCCGGATTGAAGATCAAGGACGGCCAGCAGGTGATGCTGGAAGCGCGCGAGGTGAAATCGGCCGACGAGATCGCACTATTGAATCGCGCCGCGGCGATGGTCGACGGCGCCTATCAGCTGATCGACGAGGAGCTCAAGCCCGGCGTGCGCGAGATCGACATCGTCGGCAAGGTCAACGAATTCCTCTATCGCCACGGCTCCGACGACGTCGAAGCGATCAACGCCATTTCCGGCGAACGCTGCAATCCGCATCCGCACAATTTCACTGACCGCATGGTGCGGCCGGGCGATCAGGTGTTCTTCGACATTTTGCAAAGCTTCATGGGCTACCGCACCTGCTACTACCGCACCTTCAATGTCGGCCGCGCCACGCCGGCGCAGCAAGACGCCTACAAGCTGTGCCGCGAATGGCTCGACAAGGCGATCGAGCTGATCAAGCCGGGCGTGACCACCGACAAAGTGTGCTCGGTCTGGCCCAAGGCGCCGGAGTTCGGCTTCCCCGATGAGCTCGCCGCCTTCGGCCTGCAATTTGGTCACGGGCTTGGCTTGAACTTGCACGAGCGGCCGATCATCAGCCGCGTCGTCTCGCTCGACCATCCGACCGTGATCAAGGAGGGCATGGTGTTCGCGCTCGAGACTTATTGTCCGGCCAAGGACGGCTATTCCGCCGCGCGCATCGAGGAGGAGGTCGTGGTCACCGACAAGGGCCACACCATCATCTCGCTGTTCCCGGCCGAGCAATTGCCGATCGCCGCGAAGTATTGAGAGAGTGATGGCCGCTCGTCCCCGCGAAAGCGGGGACCCAGCGCATAATGAAGTGACTGGATTCCCGCTTGCGCGGGAATGAGCGGAACTAATTTGAAATAAGATGACCTCCCCCTCCCTTCCCAAAACCGCCGTTGCCGAAACGTTGGCGCAAAAGATCGCCGCGCTGGACGCAGCGAAGCTGCCGCAAGCGGTGCGGCGCAAATGCGAGGAGCTTTTAATCGACGTGGTTGGCCTCGCAGTGACCGCGCGCAACGAAGATTATGTGAAAAGCACGCTGGCAGCCTGCGACGACGACGGGCCGTGCACGGCGATCGGGCATACGCGCACGCTTTCCGCCGCGGCGGCCGCCTTGGTCAATGGCACCGCGATCCATGGCGAGGATTTCGACGACACCTTCGAAGGCGGCCCGGTTCATGCCGGTGCGGTGATCGTGCCGGCGGTGCTGGCGGCTTGCGAGCGCCATGGGTCGCAGAATGGGCGTGGCGGACCCAAGGCGCTTCTTGGCATCGCGGTCGGTGTCGAGACCATGTGCCGGCTGTCGCTGGTCGCGCCGACGCTCACGCACAAAGCCGGATTTCATCCGACCGCGGTGTTCGGCACGATGGGCGCGGCCGCCGGCGTCGGCGCCGCGCTTGGGCTATCGCCACGCCAGCTTGTCGATGCGCTCGGCAATGCCGGCTCGATGGCCGGCGGCATCATCGAATATCTCGCTGAAGGCGCTTGGACGAAACGGCTGCACGCCGGCTGGGCGGCGCAGGCCGGCATCCGCGCCGCGCTCCTTGGCCGCGCCGGTTTCTTAGGTCCGCGCACCGTGTTCGAGGGTAGCCACGGATTTTTTCATGCTTTCGCGCACACCACGGCCGGCGATCTCGCCGCTGTCACCAACGGCTTCGGCGCGCAGTGGGTGACGGAAACCTTGGCGTTCAAGCCTTATCCGTGCGGGACCATGACGCATCCTTATATCGACTGCGCGCGCCGCCTCGGCCGCCGCGTAAAGGCGGACGATGTCGTCGACATGATCTGCGATGCCGGCGAGGGCACCGTGCATCGCTTATGGGAGCCGCTCGCCGCCAAGCAGCGTCCGGCAAACGGCTATGCCGGAAAATTCTCCACGCCCTATTGCATCGCCGCCGGCTTCGTGCGCGGTAATGTCGGCTTGAGCGACTTCTCCGACGATGCGGTGCGCGATCCTTCGGTGCTCGCGCTTGCCGCCAAGGTGCGCTACCGCATCGATCCGCAAAATCCCTATCCGAAAAATTTCACCGGGCACATCCGCGCCACGCTGCGCGACGGCTCAGTTATCGAAGAACGCCAGCCGCATATGCGCGGCGGCGCGCACGAGCCGCTCACGTCCGCCGACATCGAGGAAAAATTTCTGCTCAACGCGCGTCACGGCGGCTGGAGCGAGCAACGCGCGAAGGCGGCGTTGAAAGTGATCGCCGGCTTGTTCGACGGGCCGATGGAGCTGTCGGCATTGCGTGGAGAGGCTCTACAAGGACGGAGGCAATGACGAAAGACGGCTGGCTATGTTGCTTTTGCGGGCAGGAAATAGAGCGGCGCGATTCTGACCCGTGTCGTATGGCGGTGTCCACGCCCGAGGGTAAATCTCAAGTTTGGAGTTGCCATAGCGCGTGCCTTAAGGAACGT
>JBKPIZ010000076.1:0-3133 GCA_046730495.1 Pseudomonadota bacterium | reverse complement strand
CCGATCGCGAAATTTTTCTCTCACAACCCTGAATAGCGCAGCGCGATACCAACCTCGCAACGAGGACCATATTTCGTTTCTTGACGCATTTTGGCGCCGCCGAGTTATGCGCGGCGCGCGGCAGACGGCGTTGCGCGGTTCTGCAACTTCGTTCATCTTCGCTCAATGAGCGGCCAGAATGCGATGCGCAGCGAATTCCGGACCAAGCCGAGCGCGGCGACGGACGGAGCGCCGCTGAAGCTTGAACAATTCCTGCCTTACCAGCTCAATGTCGTCGCCACTCTGGTCTCCGAGGCGCTGTCGCGGGTCTACGCGCGGCGTTACCGGATCGGCATCCCGGAATGGCGGGTGCTGGTCACGCTCGGCCAGTTCGGGGTCATGACCGGCAAAGCGGTTGGCGCGCACACCCACATGCATAAAACCAAAGTATCGCGCGCGGTCGCGCTTCTGGAAAAACGCAAGCTCCTCGCCCGGCGCATCAACCGTGCCGATATGCGGGAATCGTTTCTGTCGCTGACGGCCGCGGGCCGGGCCATTTACGAAGAGCTGGCGCCGCACGCGCTCGATTTCGCCCGCCGCCTGACCGATATTCTGACACCCGGCGACCGCGACGCGTTCCAGCGGGCTTTGCAACAGATCACCGATCGATCGGCGCAGCTCGTTACCGAAGCGATCAAGCAGACCGGCGCTCAGGACAAAGTGAGGGACATGTGAAGCTTTATTCCTTTTTTCGCTCTTCTGCGGCCTTTCGCGTGCGCATTGCGCTCAATCTGAAGGGCATCAGCTACGACACCGCGTCAGTGCATCTGGTCAAGGATGGCGGCCATAACAAATTGCCGGAGTTTCGCGCGATAAATCCGCAGATGCGCGTGCCAGCCCTGGTCACATCGGGTGGCGACGTTCTGATCCAATCGCTTGCCATCATCGAATATCTCGACGAAACGCATCCCGAGCCCCCGCTTCTTCCAAAGGACGCGCTCGCGCGAGCCCGCGTGCGCGCGCTCGCCGAGCTTATCGCCTGCGATATTCACCCGCTGAACAATACCAGTCCGCTGCGTTATCTGAAAAACACCATGGGCCAGGAGCAGAGCGCGATCGATGCCTGGTACCATCATTGGATCATCACTGGCTTTGAAGCGCTGGAAGCGCTGATCACGCCCGGTCCCTATGCCTGCGGGAGCAAGGTCACGCTGGCCGATGTGTGCCTGGTGCCGCAGGTCAACAATGCCAAGCGGTTCAAAGTACCGCTCGAGCGGTTTCCGAAAATAGTCGACGTCGATCGCGCCTGTCTGGCGCTGCCCGCCTTTGAACGCGCGCGTCCGGAGAATCAGCCTGACGCCGAATGATATGCGGCACCATTCACACTTTAGTCACCATTGCGGCGCTTGATCCGCGCGCCGAACGGGGTTGGGGCGAGAATGATTCACCGGGTGAGCGGCTTCATTAAAGCCGGCCTGAGGGTCCGACGGCAAACGATCCTGTTTGCCGCCGTGACTTTTTTTGTGCCCGTCGCTGCAACCGCGCAGGGATTTTCCGCGCCACCGGGGCTGGCGGCGCCAGCGTCGCCGCGTCAGCCGATTTCGAATCCGGGCGTGCCCAATCCGGTGCCAAGCTCGAATCCTGTCTGCGTGCGGCTTGAAAGCCAGCTCACCGCCCTGACCCAAGGCTCCACCGATCCGGTGCGCGCCGAACAGATCAGGCGCACCGAGGACGCCATTGCCAAACAGCAAGGCGATCTTGATCGCACCGTGGCGCAAGCCCACAAAGCCGGCTGCGCCGGCCAGGGATTTTTCTCATTTTTCTCGGCGCTCTCCCCGCAATGCGGACCGATCACCTCGCAGATCCAACAGATGCGCGGCAATCTCGACCGCATGATCAGCGACCTCGAACAGCTTAAGAACGGCAATACCGGTCAGGAAGGGCAGCGCCGCGCCTTGATCGGGCAATTGGCGCAAAACAATTGCGGCGCCCAGTACACCGCCGCGGCGAATTCATGGGGCGGACCGCAAGGTTTTTTCGACGCGCTGTTCGGCGGCACGATCGTCAATCCCGGCGGCGACGGCGCGCCGTCCGGCACCTATCACACGGTCTGCGTGCGCGCCTGTGACGGTTATTATTTTCCAATCTCGTATTCCACCGTGCCGAGCCGCTTCGCCGACGACGCGCGCGCCTGTCAGCGCTTGTGCCCGGCCGCCGAAGCGGAATTATATTCGTTCCACAATCCCGGCGAGGACATGCAACAGGCGCTCTCGATCGGCGGGCAGGCATATACGGCGCTGCCCAACGCCTTCCGCTATCGCAAGGAGGTCGTCGCCGGCTGTTCATGCCGGAGGCCGGGCCAGAGCTGGGCCGATGCGCTCAAGAATGCCGACGATCCGAGCACGCTGGAAAGCGGCGACATCGTCGTGACCGATCAGAACGCCAAAGCGCTGTCGCAACCTAAGCCGGCCGGCAAGCCAGGCGCTTCGACGCCGCCGGCCAGCGCCGTTTCAGCCGCCGCCGCGGCGCCGGCGATTCCTGGCGCAACGACAAGCGCCGTCGGCGCCGACAACAGCAAACGAACGGTGCGGACCGTCGGGCCGCCTTTCCTGTCGTCGCAACCGTTGTCGCAGAGCGGGCCGCAATCCCAGTAAAGTTGCCGCAGTCAACCGGCAAATTCCGCGGCTTCAGCTAGAAATCCGAGGCGCCGGCTTTGGCCATGGCCGCGCCCTTGGTCGCCGCAGCATCGGCGTCGGTTAGTGGCGTACCCGGATCGTGAAACCGATTGACGATTGGATAGCGGCGATCGCGGCCAAAATTTTTCAGTGTCACTTTCACGCCGGGCGCGGCCTGCCGACGCTTGTATTCGGCGAGGTAAAGCATGCGTTCGACCTTCATCACCGTCTCGCGGTCGAAGCCGTCCGCGACGATCTTGGCGATCGGCTCTTCGCGTTCGACCAGACGTTCGAGGATGCGATCGAGCACGTCGTACGGCGGCAGGGTGTCCTGGTCGGTCTGGTTTTCGCGAAGCTCCGCACTCGGCGCGCGCGTGAGCACATTTTGCGGGATGACTTCGCCGGCGGGCCCTTTCGCATCGGCCGGCTTCCAGCGGTTGCGCAGCTGCGCCAGGCGATAGACTTCGGTTTTGTAGAGA
>JBKPIZ010000075.1:0-14685 GCA_046730495.1 Pseudomonadota bacterium | reverse complement strand
TCAGTTCCGCGCTACCCGGGATGAGGCCGCCGTCGGGCTTTCCCCTGAGCTTGCCAGTCTCGGTACAGCGATGCTTCTCGCGGACCGGTCGTAATGCCGGTCGGGCGGACTTCCCGAAGCTGCCCGGGAGCGGGTTGCAAGGCCGCGCGCGGGTACCGCACTCGCCCCGGGCCTACGGCCGGCCGGCCGCAGCCCGTCCGAATCATCGGGCGAGGTTCAGGAGCGTATGTAACGTAAACAGTGACAATTGTCAATGAAAAGAGGACGAAATTTTGTCACGCATTCTTGAACGCTTTTCGGTCGGGTTTCCCGTCGCAGAACGATGGCACCGGACCTGCTTTTCGGCGACGATTGACCGGAAGCAGACATTGCGGCTTGCGGTCGCTCCCGGATTCGCAGAGAACGCCATGAGCTGCGCGTTCGTTTAACGGTGAGAGCGATGGGCGGCATAACGTCGGAGCCCAGCCATGTATTCAACCCAACATTCAACCCAAAAACTTCTTCTGTGCGCGGCCTTGCTGTTAGGGACGAGCGTCTTGGCGCCGACCTTAGCGCCGACCTTGGCACCGACCTCGGTGTCCGCTGCTGACAACACGCGCGGCGCGGTGGAGCAGAGCGGCGGCAATGTCGTGACGCAGAATCCGTCGCTGCCGCAGCTGCACTTGAACGACGCGCAGCGCGAGCAGATTCGTCAGATCTTGCTGACCAAACACACGGAGGTCGAGTTCAGGCTCAAAACGACGCAATCCGCCAAAGATTTCAACCCGAAAATCGGCGCCCAACTGCCGACAGGCGTCAAGCCGGATGGCCTTCCGTCAGAGTTGACGCAGCAGATCCCGCAGCTTGCCGACTACGGCTATGCGAAAATGAAAGATCAAATTCTTTTGGTCGATGCGATGACGGGAAAGATCGTCGACATCATTCCCGAACTGCAGCCGCAAACGAGCGGTCAGAAGTAGCGAGGTTTAGTTCACGGCGATAGCGGCAGACGCGTGAGCATTTCCCGCGACCCTCGCGCACCGCCGACGCTGTCCGCGGAGTTAAACAAGATCCATGACGCTCTGGATGCGTTCGAGTACCTGTTGTTCTGCTTCATAGCGTTCGGCGGCCTGCGTCGCCAACCACCGGCCGCTGGCGGAAAGCAAATGTTCAAGGGCATCGCTGACCACGGGATTGGTATCAAAGTGCCGGGCGATCATCGCAAGTCTTCGGCGATAACGATCCGCCGCCGACTCGTCGTTGCGGCGAACGGCGTCGCCCATGCCCATGAGCAAGGCCTGTAACAGAAGCCGCTGAGCAGAGGCCATATAACTAAAAGCCGCATAATCCCGATGGGTTTCACTTGCCCTATTCACTTGCCCACCAACCTGCGGCTTGGCAATAGCGTAACAATGCTGCAGCGAATTACTGCGGTGCGCCCGACAACCGACGGCGTCAGCCTGCTTTCATTTCAGCGGGCGTCGGGATGTACTTCTCCATCCGCGGCGTGGCGCCGTTCTTGCGCATTTCTTCGAGCCAGATGCGGTGGATGCGCGGATCCTGATCCTCGTACTCGATCTGATCGCCGCCGTCCTTGACGCTTTTCGACACCGCCGGCGTGTCGCCCTCGGTCGCGCCGAGTAGCGAAACGCGTTGCGCGCGCATGGTCGGATAGCGCAAGCCGCCGACCGCGGTGGCGAGATAACGCGCCGGCTGCGGCCCGGTATTGAAGTGCTGATGAAATTGCCGGTCGGCCGGCACCAGCACCATGCCATGCTGCCAGTCGATGCGGCGGAAATCCTTCTCGTGCTCGTACCACAGCAATGAGAAGCCCTGGCCCATCACGCACATGACGTGAAAGCTCGGCCCGTGCCGGTGCGCCTTCTTGTAGGTGCCGACCGGCATTTCCGAAATGTGGGCATGCATGGTGCCGTCGGCGAGCACGAACATGATATTGGTGCCGCCGCCGCCGCGATCGCCCCAGCTTTTCAGCTCGATCGCGGTGAGATCCGGCACAAAATTGGTTTCCCACATGTGATTGCCGGGCCGCACGGTGATGAGGCTGCCTCCGCCGGAAAAATATTCGCGCTTTCCCGCGCGTTCGCTGAAATCGAAATCGCAACCGAAGACGAAGTCTTCGTTGTGGAAGACATTCATCACCATCGGCAGGTTGGTGGTGCTGACGATAAGCGCACGCTCGGCGCCGCTGCCGTTGAAGTGGCGATACTTGGCGTTGAGCGGAATGGCGAACAGGCTTTTTTCGCCCCATTCGAAGCTCCGCCGGCTGCCGTCGGCGAGTTCGAGCTGCGTCGAACCATGGCCTTCGAGCACGTAGACGACTTCTTCGTAGAGATGGCGCCGCGGCGCGGTCGATTGGCCGGCGCCGATATCGAACAGGAACATGTTGGCGAAATCGCCGCGGCCCTTGAGATGCACCGCCGCGCCGTTGACGCCATAACGCAGCCACGGCGCGGTTTTGACCGCGAATAAGTCCACGCCGTAATCCTCGGTGACCGGAATGCCTTCGCCGGCGAGCCAATCGAGATAAGGATCGACGCCGTATCTCGGTTTGTCTTGTTTTGCCTCGTCTTGGCGCGGCCTAGCCGTGTCGTGGACGTTCATGCGCTTACCTCCGGCCGTCGGCTTTTAGGTTTCTATTCCGCTCGTCCCCGCGAAGGCGGGGACCCAGGCCTTATCCAGAAAGAACTGGATTCCCGCTTGCGCGGGAATGAGCGGAAGTAAAAACATCTCGCCTAGAACGATCATAGTCGATTGCCGCGGCTTGTCATTCGCCTTCGCTGTACTACGCGAACAGCAACGACTTGATCACGACTGGCACCACGCCGGGCGGCACGATGAGTTCGCCGAGATCAATGTAGTCGAGCTCGTGCAATTCCACGCCGTCGAGGCATACGATTTTGCCGGGCCAATTGAGCTCGCGATGCAAGAGTCGCCCAAACGTCTTGCCGATATCGCCGTCGATCGCCAGCAGCAGGAGCTTGATCCGCTCCCGCACCGGCTGCAAGGCGCCGAGAATGGCTTCGCCGGCCGCTTTAAGCCGTGAATGTTCCGGATCGCCGCGCCAGGTGAATGCGATCGTGACGCCGGGCACGTCGTCGAGGTCGATTTCCTCGAGGCCGGTGCGGATTTGCGCCGCGATCCGCGCGCGGTCGAGGTGCTCGGCATCCATCGTGACGTGCACGACCGGCACATTGCGCACGGGAAGCACATAAGGGTCGGGCAGATAAATGGTCTTGCCGCTGACCTGCACCGTGAATTGCGAAGCGCCGATGACGGTGGCCCGGATGCGCTGGCCCGGATCGATCAGCGGCAAGCCGGAGCGGGCGGCAAGTTCGTGCGCTAGCGCCTGCGCGAGCGGCTTGGCAATATCGCCGAACTCGGAGTCCTCGTGGCCAAAGATATATTCGGCGACGCCGCCGGAGAGCGTTAACGCGGCCGGGGTCTGTTTGCGTGGCAGCGGTTCGGTGAGCAAGAGCGATCGCGCCAGCGGGTCGAGCGGCGCATCACAGGTGATGTCCACCGCCGCCGCGGCGAGCCGCTGCACGATCCGCCGACGGACAGTTTCGTCGGCAAGTGCCGCCGGCGACAGTGGCAACGACAAATCATCGGCGACAAGCCGTGCGGCATGATCGATGCGCGTCCAGTCGCCGCGCGCATCCGTGGCGATCAAGCGGCCGCCGACGGCAAAGGCCGCAAGTCCGACAATCGTGCCGCGATCGATCAGCGTCAGCTTGGTCGTGCCGCCGCCGATATCGATATGCAGAAGGCAAATGCCGCGCTGTTTGGATAGCGCCACCGCGCCCGAGCCGTGCGCCGCCAACCGTGCCTCGAGTCTGTGGCCGGCGCTGGCGCAGACGAATTTTCCCGCCTGCGCGGCGAATAGTTCATCGATGGCGCGCGCGTTTTTGCGTTTGATCGCCTCACCGGTGAGGATGACGGCGCCGCCATCGATCTGATTTTTGGTGAAACCGGCGTCGCGGTAGCAGCGGTCGATGAAGTCGCCGAGTGTGGCGGCGTCGATCAGATCATCCGGACGAAACGGCGTTATGAGGATCGGCGAGCGCCACACGACCTCACGACCGATCACGACAAAGCGGCTGGAATGGCCTTGCGTTTGCCGCTGCAAGGCAACTTTTGCAAACAACAGGTGCGAGGTCGAACTGCCGATGTCGATACCGACGGTGGTGAACGCCAGATTGTCTTGCGCCCAGATCGTGTGCGCGAGCGCGGCGCGTTCGGCCAGCGTCTCGCTATGTTCGTGGGAAAAGTCGGTCTCGTGCATCGACAAAGCAATAGCGCGCAACCGGCCATGGGCGCCAGTATGGGCGCTAAGGCGGAAGACTAGGGCGTACTCATAAATTGCGTGGGCCAATGTCCGCTTTCGGAAGCAAAGCGGACATGATGATTTCAGAGCGTGACGTTTGCTTTTAGCCCACAGCGGACATTGGCCCTGTGGGACGCCTCACTAACGCGCACTTTTAGCTCACCAGCGCCACTTTATGTCACAGACTGGTGGGTACATCGCCGTGCTAGTTTGAGATTATTCGAGCTTCAGTGGCAGGAGGGCAAATTAATGCGTATCGCAATTGCGATAGTTGCATGTGTGGCGGCCTCCACCCTTGCAGGCTGCTTTGAAGGACCTAAAGGAGACAAGGGAGATGTCGGGGCCACTGGACCTGCTGGACCTGCTGGACCCGCCGGATCCGCCGGACCTGCGGGGCCTGCTGGTGTTCCGGGAGTTCCGGGGAAGAACTTTTCGATTCTCATCAATCCAGTGAATGGCAGCTGCCCAGGTCCTGATGACGTTATTGTAAGCGGCTACTGCTTCACATCGGCAACCGGGTACCATTTCCATCGATGGAGCTTTTGGGCGACAACCGTTCCGCGGCCTGTACACCTCCTGGCGGCGCAATTCAGATGGTTCTTGTTTGCGCAAAGCCATGAATAGTTGAGGCTGCAGTCGAGCCCGCGCTTTAATTCGCCTGCAACAGGCCGGCGACGGTCTTGATCTCGTTGCGGGCATATTTCGGCAGGCCGGCGCTGATCGAATCGCCGGAATTAAACGACGACTGCCCCATCAGAACTTGCGCCGGCACCAGATTGCGCAGCACCGGCACCTTCTCAAAATCGCGTTTCTCGTCGAGCACGCTGGCCTTGATTGCCAGCGCCATGAACGCCGTCACCACGGTTTTGTCGGCGTCCGATGGGTGGGCCTGAAAGACGGCAAAAAACTTGCCGAATTTCATGATCTGATTGACGTAGAAAATGTTCTGTTCGAGGACGCCGGCGACCGGGGTGTTCAGCGCGGTCAGCTCCTGCAATCCGCTCTGATCAAGATCGGCCGGCGGGCGCGCAGCGAGTTCGCTTTGAAAATCGATGTGATCGGCGACCTTTTTGCTGTCGCGCAATTTGTTCACGAGCGTGATGCCGATCGGGATCTTGCCTTCGAGCTTATAGGTCGAGGCAATGCAGATCGCGTTGGTAAGGCCGGTGCACCACTTGCGATCGGGGTTCTCGTTACCGATGCCGGCTTTATCCTTGAACGTCGTTACGTCGGCCGCGCCGATGAGCGAATGTTTGATGGCGGGATCGATCTTTTGCATAAAGGCAAGCGTCGCGTAGCGGGAAAGATCGATCGCGCCCGGCGCCTTGGCCAGCACGAAGCGCGCCTGCGCGACATACATGTAAAGCTTTTCGAGCTTCTGCGCCGGTTCGGAAGCTTTGTCATCGGTAACCAGCGGTTCGACATAGTTCGGAAACAGCGCCAGAAATTTTTTCTCGATCGGCTGCCGGCTTGCCCACTCGTCAAAGAGCATCAGCGCGCTCTCGCTGCCGGTCCCCGCACCGGTGCGATCGGAAAATTCGATCGCGCCCGGCGTGAGCCGCGTTGCGTCCACCTTGCGCGCCGAGCTCACATTGTCGATGCGAAATTCAGTTGTCTGTGCGATCGACAGGGACGCGGCAAACAACGCGCCGGCAATCGGGGCAAAGGCCAGCACCGCTACGCGGCGCATGCGAGCCTGCTGCGCAAGGAAATCGGTCAATTCACCCGCCCGCCCCAGAAGAATTCACGCAGCGGCGAGGGATTGTCGCTCCAACGCCACGGTTGGAACAGGCCGCGGGCGGTGGGCGGCGGTTGCGGCGGCAGTGCGCGCCAATTGGGATAGTAGGAGCGTCCGATCCACTGGCCATTACGATTGTACCCGCCCCAGAACGAGCCCTGGTCGTTATAGCCCCATTGGTCGCCTTCATAATAGCCGCCGTAACGCGACGCCAATTGATACTGCGTGTCCTCGACTTGGCCGGCGGCATCGCGGCGGAAATGCTCGACAAAGCCGGCGCCGGCGACGCGATTGCCAGTGGCGTAATCGATCGGCACATCCACAAGCAGTTTTCTCGCCTCTGGTAACGGGCCGCTTAAGGGCGATTTCGGCGCAACGTGTTCGGCCCAGATCGCCTGGATGATCGGCTCGAAGATCGGCAGCGCCACGCGTGCGCCGGTCGCATTGGTGCCGAGCGAGCGGCGCTTGTGATCGGCATTGTCGTAACCGACCCACACCGCAACTGTCACGTCATTGGTAAAGCCGACGAACCAGCCGTCCACCGCGTCTTCGGTCGTGCCGGTTTTGCCGGCGACATAAGGCGACAGCCCGCCGATCGCGCGTGCGGTGCCGCGCGCCACGACGCCCTGCAACATGGTCTTGAGCTGATAAAACGAGGCGTGGTCGGCGGCGCCGATCAATGGCAGCGGCGTCTTCGGATATTCGTAAACGGTGTGGCCGTTGTCCTCGATCGAATCGATGCCGTGCGGCTGCGGCAGTGCGCCTTCATTGGCGACCGCCGCATAGAAGGCGGCGAGGTCGATCATGCGCACCGGCTGCGCGCCGAGCACGAAGGGGTAATAGCGCACGCATTCGGAATAGATTTTCGCAGCGACCGCCGTGGCGCAGACGGCGTCGAGACTCTTTTCCGGGCTGTCGCTGATGCCGCCGTCGAGCAGATGCGCGGTCACCACGTTGATGGAATTCTCAAGCCCGCGCCGCATGGTGAACAGGCCGCCTTCGTTGTAATCGGCATTGCGCGGCGACCAGTAATCCTGCGGACGCGCATAGCCGCCATAGTCGCGGCTGATGATGTCGCGGCCATCGCCGCCGCTGCCGATCGGGGGCAGCGTAATCGGTTCGTTCGGCACCAGCGTGTTCGGCTGCAGGCCATGCTGGAGCGCGGTGAGATAGGTCAACGGCTTCATCGCCGAGCCGGGCTGGCGCTGGCTTTGTGCGACACGATTGAGCTGGCTGAGCGGATAAGAAAAGCTGCCGGCCATCGCCAGGATGCGGCCGGTCTTGTTTTCAAGCACCAGCGCCGCGCCTTGCACCTTCGGGCGGACGCGGAGCTGTGCTTGTGCGTTGGTTGCTTGGGCGCTGGTTTGCACGGCGCCGCTGCTTGGCGCGCCGCCGCTCGCCGCTTTGCTCCGCGATTTGGTCTCGACGACTTTGCCCTCGACGACATGGACATAGACCACGTCATAGGGCCCGAGGCCACGCCGGATCGCGCCGCTCCACACCGCGAGCGGCAGGATGCGTCCATCCGGCAGGCCGATGCGGATCGCCTCGTCGCCTTTCTTGCCGCTGCCCCTGCTCAGTACAACCGCCGGAGTCCAGTGCACATCGTAGAGCGGCAGGCGGACCGCCTGCAGCGCCTGCTGCCAAGCCGGTAAACCGGTGCGATTGCCGCTTTCCAGTTTGCGGACCGCGTCGCCGATACTCGCTTCGGGCCCGCGGAATTGCATCCGCCCGGTCGATAGTTCGTAACGCGCCAGGCCTTCCTGGAGCGCCGCTTCGGTGTCGCGCTGCAATTGCGCGTCGATTGTCGAATGCACGGTGTAAGAGCGCGCGGTCAGGCTGGCGACGCCGTCCGCTTTGGCCTCGCGGCCGACGAAATCGACGAAGTGAAAGCCGGTGTCGCGCCGCGGCGCCTGGTAAGCGACAAGCTTCGGCGGCGTGGTGAGCGCCTCATCCTTTTGCGCCGCGCCGATGGCGCCGTCTTCCTGCATGCGGTCGAGCACGTAAGCGAGCCGTTCTTTGGCGCGATCCGGATGCCGGTCCGGATTGTAGTAATTCGGTCCCTTCAAGAGGCCGGCCAGCATCGCGCCTTCGGGCAAGGTGAGGTCCTTGGCCGATTTGCCGAAATAGCTGCGCGCCGCCATCTCGATGCCCCACGAGCCGCGGCCGAGATAAGCGGAATTCAAATACAGTTCGAGAATATCGTTCTTGCCGAGCGTGTTTTCGAGCCGCGACGCCACAATCATCTCGCGAATTTTGCGCTCATAGGTGACGTCGTCGCCGACCAACAAATTCTTCACCACCTGCTGGGTGACGGTTGAACCGCCCTGCGGCCGCCGCGGATCGGCGAGATTGCCGACAAAGGCGCGGATGATGCCGCGCTCGTCGACGCCGTGGTGCGCATAGAAGCGCCGGTCTTCGGCGGCGACGAAGGCCTTTTGCACCGGCTCGGGAATATCGGCGAGCGAAATCCAGACCCGCCGGTTGCCGGACTCGAACACGTCGGCGAAATCCCGGCCATTGCCGTCGAGGACGACGCTCATGCTCGGCAAGCGCTTGCCTTTGAGAATCGTCTGATCCGGCAGATCCGCCGCCGCCTTATTGAAGAAGTCGATCACCAGCCGCATGTCGACGACCGGATTGGCGAGCGGCTCGTTTTTGCAGAACTGATGATAGGCGGTGTTCAGGTCGGTGAAGTTCAGCCCGTGGAAGGCCTTGATCTCGGCGCCCACCGCCTTGGGATCGTCAAGCGCGGTCGCAATCAGTTCGTCGAGATTGATCGATTCAATATCGAAGGCCTGCTTCATATGTGCGCAGCCGCTGCGCAAGATCTGCACGACCTCGTCCTGATCTTTGGCCGGATCGAATTGCGTCTTGATCGCTTGCGGCTGGGTAGTGACCTGGCTCAGCGCCAGCGCCGCCGCAAAAAGCTTGACCAGGATCAGGTCCATGGGAATAGGCGCGCGCCGTGCCGTTTTCAGTGCCGCAATGGGACAACCGCGATTATAGCGATCTGATCCACACAAAAAGACTTTTTTGCGAGTGCGCGAGGCGGGAGAAACTGTGGCAACGGTGGCGCAAATTGCGCCAAATTGCGCAGCTTTGCGGATCGTGTCTCTACAGATTAATTCTTGTTAATTCTTGGTTCAGTTCTTGGCTCCGTTTTTGGCTCCGTTTTTGGCCGGCCCCAGGCCGTCAAAATGGCCGCGATGCTGGAGCAAAGCCAATAACATCAGGGCCGGCAAACCGGCGACCGCGCATATGGCGAAGAACCACGCCCAGCCGGTCGCCGCGGCGATGAAACCGGCCGCCGACGACAAATAGGTTCGGCCGAATGCCGCCAGCGCGGTTAACAGCGCGTATTGGGTCGCCGTGTGCAGCGGGTTGCGGCAGAGCGCCGAGAGATAGGCGACGAAAATCACGGTCCCGATGGCGCTGGTGAAGTTCTCGGCAATGATGGCAAAGGTGAGCCACGCCGCGTTGTGGCCGAGCACCGCTTGCCAAGAAAAGGCGAGGTTGGCGAAGCCTTGCGCCAATCCGCCGATCCAAAGGCTGACCGGCAGCGAAAAAGCGCGCGCCAGCGAGCCGCCGGCAAAGCCGCCGATCAGAGTTGCAGCCAGGCCAACGCCCTTGATGATCGCCGCATATTCGTTGCGCGAGAAGCCGAGCTCAATCACGAAAGGCGCGGTCATCGCGCCCGAGAGCGC
Organism: Pseudomonadota bacterium; assembly: GCA_046730495.1. Taxonomy (GTDB): domain Bacteria; phylum Pseudomonadota; class Alphaproteobacteria; order Rhizobiales; family Xanthobacteraceae; genus BOG-931. Next base: position 4,916 of record JBKPIZ010000075.1, on the reverse strand, counting down.
ATCGGTGAACTTGAAGAGAATGACAAAGGCCAAAGCGACCACAGCCAGATCGCGGGTCAAAAACTCAGAAAACGCGCCGACCGCGGCTTCGACCACCCGCTGCAGCGAGCTCTCCCGAGCGTGAGCCGCAACTGCGCTCGCCGATTTCTCCGGTTCGCGCGCGACGAGCGTCGTTGCCACGCCGATAAGAACAAACACCGCCATCGCCGCGTAACCGGCGCTCCACGCGGCGTTATGGGCAAGACCGAGACCCTGAAAGCCTGAGACCATAAACAGCGCGCCGGCCGTCGAAACCAACATGCCGATGCGGTAAGCGGCGACATATGACGCCATGCCGGCGGCCTGCTCGGTTTCGTCGAGGCTTTCCACGCGAAAGGCGTCGACCACGATGTCCTGGGTCGCCGAGGCGGTGGCGACCAGAAGCGCGCCGATCGCCACCGGCAGCGGCGAGACCGACGGGTCGCACACGCCGAGAAAGACGATCGCCGCCATCAAGAGAAATTGCGACAGCAATAGCCAGCCGCGCCGGCGGCCGAATCGCCACGACAGCAGCGGCACCTCGAGCGCGTCGATCAGCGGCGCCCAGAGAAACTTGATCGTGTAGGGCGTGCCGACCAGGGCAAACAGGCCGATGGTGCCGAGATTGACGCCCGCTTCCGCCATCCAAACCAAGAGCGTCGAGCCCGATAAAGCCAGCGGCAGGCCCGAGGAGAAACCGAGAAACATGATCACGAGCACGCGCGGTTTGAAGTAAACCGCGACGGTCTCGGTCAGGGACGGGCGCGCGGCTGCGGCGCGGGCGTCGGAACGCGCGGCCATGTGCCGCTACTCTCCGGCTTGCAGTTTGAGAGTCGGCGCCGCCACGACATTCTCGGCGTGCGTCTCCAGCTCGACCTCTTGGATGCGGTCGCCATGCGCCTCGATCTTGTCGACGGACACGATCGCCAGCCGGATGTCTTCACTGGCCTGATTGAAATGCGTTTGCAATTTGCGGACGCGGTCCCCGAGCAAGCTTACATCTTTCACCAACCGCGCGACTTCGTCGCGGATTTGATCGGCCGCCTCGCGCATGCGGGCGTCCTGCTGGATTTTCTGCACCATCTGGATGGCGAGCGCGAGCAGCGCCGGCGACACAATCATGACACGCGCGCGATGGGCGCGCTGAAAAAGGTCGTCGAAGCCCTCGTAAAGCTCGGCGTAAACCGATTCCGACGGCACGAACATCAACGCCACCTCGTAGGTCTCGCCGGGTATCAAATATTTTTCGGCAATGTCGGCAATGTGCTTGCTCACATCGCTACGCAAGCGCTGCGCCGCGGCTTTGCGCTCCTCCTCGGACTTGGCTTCGCGAAAAGCGGTCACCGCTTCGAGCGGGAATTTGGCGTCGATCGCCATCGGCCGCTTGTCCGGCAAGAATACGCAGCAGTCGGGCCGGGTGCGATTGGACAGCGTGCGCTGAAATTCGTAGGCGCCCTTCGGCAATCCGTCGGCAATGATGGCCTCCATGCGCAATTGCCCGAACGCGCCGCGCGATTGCTTATTGGCCAAGACGCCCTGCAGCGACGTCACCTCGGTGGCGAGCGCGGCGATGTTCTTCTGCGCGCTGTCGATAACGGCAAGCCGCTCGTGCAGCTTGTGCAAATTCTCGGCGGTGTGCTGCGTGGTCTTCTGCAGCGAATCGCCGAGCCGGTGCGATACGCTGTCGAGGCGTTCGTTGACCGCATGCTGAACCTGCGACTGGCGGTCGGCGAGCATTTTGATCATGGTTTCGAGCCGCGCCGCGCCGTCGCGCTGCGCCTGCATCAAGTCGGCAATCATTGCCGCTTGCGGATCAGCAGGACGCCGGCTCCGCCACAACACGACGCCGAGTGTGGCAAGTCCGGCAACCGCGATGGCGGCAAGCAGCAAGGTCAGGGCGCTGTCGGTCATGCTCTGCTCGACGGGTCAGGCGGTGGTTCGCTCAAGTGGTTCGCCCAAGTGGTTCGGCCAAATGGTCGCCTAATCGTGTATGTGATTCGGCCATGGAACGAACAGCGAACGGTCATAGCCGCTTGTCGGGCGATGCGCAATTAAAACCGCCGCATTGACCCCGCTTTCCGCACCAATTACATCGCCCGCCATGGCGGTGTGACGATGGCGATCCGCGAGATCATCAAGCTTCCCGATAAGCGTCTGCGGCTCGTTTCGGAGCCAGTCAAACAGATCGACGCCGGAATCCGTAAGCTCGTCGATGACATGTTCGAGACGATGTACAAGGCGCCGGGCATCGGGCTCGCCGCGATCCAGGTCGGCGTCGCCAAGCGCGTAATCACCATGGATTTGTCGAAAAAAGAAAATGATCACGAGCCGCAGGTGTTCATCAATCCGGAAATTCTTTGGCAATCGGAAGAGCGCGCCAAGTTTGAGGAAGGCTGCTTGTCGATTCCGGATTACTATGAGGAAGTCGAACGGCCGACCGCGGTGAAGGTCAAATATCTCGATCTTGCCGGCAAGAAGCGCGAGATCGACGCCAGGGGGCTGCTGGCGACATGCCTGCAGCATGAGATCGACCACATCAACGGCGTGCTTTTCATCGATCATCTGTCCAAGCTCAAGCGCGACCGCGTCATCAAAAAATTCGCCAAGGCGGCCAAGAACACGGCAACGAGCAGCGCGACCAAGGACGTGGAGGCGTGATTGGCGCTCCGCCTCGTTTTCATGGGCACGCCGGAATTCGCGGTGCCCACATTGGACGCGATCGCCGGGGCCGGACACCAACTGACGGCGGTCTATACACGGCCGCCGCGGCCGGCCGGCCGCGGCATGGCCGAGCAGGCCTCGCCCATTGCGCAAAAGGCGCAGCGCCTCGGCCTGCCGGTCTTTACGCCTAAGACTTTGCGCGACATCAGCGCTGTTGAGGCCATGCGCGCGCATCGTGCCGATGCCGCGGTGATCGTGGCCTATGGCCTGATCCTGCCGAAAGCAATTCTCGACCTGTTTCCGCTTGGTTGTTTCAACCTGCACGCCTCGCTGTTGCCGCGCTGGCGCGGCGCGGCGCCGATCCAGCGCGCCATCATAGCCGGCGATCGCGAGACTGGCGTCGCGGTCATGAAAATGGAAGAGGGCCTCGATACCGGCCCGGTCGCCATTGTTGATGGCAAAGCGGCGGAGCTCGTCGCAATAGGGCCCGACACGACGGCCGGCGATCTCCACGATGAGCTCGCCCGGCTTGGCGCTGGCTTGATGGTGCGTGCGCTCGCGGCTCTGGAAATGGGCGACTTGCGCGTGATTTCGCAACCCGGCACCAGCGTGACCTACGCCAACAAGATCGAGAAAGCCGAAACGCGCATCGAGTGGCGGCAAGCGTGGAACAAGGTTCACGACCATTGCCGCGGCCTGTCCCCGTTTCCAGGCGCCTGGTTTGAGCATGCAAGCGCCGGCCGCATCAAGGTTTTGCGCAGCGCCAAGGGCAGCGGCGCCGGCGAGCCCGGCCGCGTGCTCGATGACGAGCTGACCGTCGCATGCGGGGAGGGCGCGATCCGGCTCCTTGAGCTTCAGCGCGAGGGGCGAAAGCCGATGCGCGCGGAGGAATTTTTGCGCGGCACGCCGATCCCGCGCGGCACGATGCTGCGCTAGAACCCTGATGATTTATAGAATCGAGGCTATTTCCGCTCGTCCCCGCGAAAGCGGGGACCCAGAACTTAACGCCGTTTCTGCAGACCGCTCTGGATTCCCGCTTGCGCGGGAATGAGCGGATGTAAAAACATCACGCTTTTAGGCCCGACATGCCGCGCTACAAGCTCACGATCGAATATGACGGCACGCCCTATGTCGGCTGGCAGGCGCAGGATAACGGCGTCTCGGTGCAGGGCGTTCTCACCGCGGCCGTTGCCGCATTCGCCGGCGAACGGGTCGCGATCGGCGCCGCCGGACGGACCGATGCCGGCGTCCACGCGCTTGGCCAGGTTGCGCATGTCGATCTGGCCAAGGACTGGGACACCGAGACCGTGCGCGACGCCATCAATTTCCACCTAAGGCCGCAGCCGATCGCGGTGCTTGTTGCGGAGCGCGCGGTGCCGGATTTCGATGCGCGGTTCTCCGCCGTCAAGCGGCATTACCTTTACCGCATCGTCAATCGCCGCGCCGATCTGACGCTTGAGCAAAATCGCGCCTGGCGCGTGCCGCGCCCGCTCGACGACAAGGCCATGCACGCGGCGGCGCAGCGCCTGATCGGCCGCCACGACTTCACCACCTTCCGCTCCACCGAGTGGCAGGCCAAATCGCCGGTGAAGACGCTCGATCGTCTCGATGTTGCGCGCGACGGCGACGAAATCCGCATCACCGCCGCGGCGCGCTCATTTCTGCACCACCAGGTGCGCTCGATGGTCGGTTCGCTCATTCATGTCGGCGAGGGCAAATGGCGCGCCGACGATCTTGCCGTCGCGCTCGCCGCGCGCGATCGCAGTGCCTGCGGTCAGGTCGCGCCGCCGCACGGGCTTTATCTGATGCGGGTGGATTATTGAGCGGTGCGGAGGGCAGCGGTATTGTTCTAAAATAAGGGAACTGGGATATCTCTGGGTCTGCTGACGCTATATTTGCAAGATCCTCTGCATGCGCGAGACCCCCCAATGCGCTTAGTTGGCTGCCTCACGCTGTGTTTGATCCCGATCTTGGCGAACGCCTCGCAAACGCACGCCCAAGCTCCGTCCGAGCCTCAAGCGTATTGTGTGAATCGCGACGCCGATTTTTATCCGTATACGGGTGAGCCCTGCAAAAGCGGCTATCAACTCGGGTCGGGCAATTGCCGAAAACCTGACGGGCGCATGGTTGCCCTGCCAAGAGAGCAGTGCGTTGGAATGGCCGGCATAGTCGAATTACCATTTGAAGGCGGACGACGTCCTCAAGGCTTACGATACCGGGCAATGCGACGTTTTGAC
>JBKPIZ010000074.1:0-3872 GCA_046730495.1 Pseudomonadota bacterium | reverse complement strand
CTATCGAACCCCGGGGGCCAACCCGGCGGGAGAGCGCCCCGACCATCTATTTCAACGTGCCGAAGGGCTTCGAAATGCTGTTGCCCGCGCTTGCTGCCGACGGCGGGTTACGCGAGACCTTTTTTAGTCGCTTGAAGGTCTTGTTCTATGCCGGCGCCGGGCTGGCGCAGCACGTGCTCGACGGCTTTACCGAGCTCGCCGTCAAAACGACCGGCGAGCGCATCCTGTTCATGTCGAGCCTCGGCTCGACCGAAACTGCGCCGGCGGCTTTATCCTGCAACTGGCAATCCGCACGCGCCGGCAATATCGGCCTACCGTTGCCCGGCGTCACGCTCAAACTCATCCCGCGCGAAGGCAAGCTCGAAGCGCGCCTTGCCGGCGACAACATCATGCCGGGCTATTGGCGTATGCCGGAGCTCACCGCCGAAGCCTTCGACGAGGAAGGCTTCTACAAGATTGGCGACGCGCTCAAATTCGCTGACCCGGCCGATCCGGCGAAGGGCATGCTGTTCGACGGCCGGCTCGCCGAGGATTTCAAGCTCGCCACCGGAACCTGGGTCAGCGTCGGGCCGCTGCGTGCCGCCTTCATCGCCCATTGCGCCCCGCTTATTCGCGACGTCGTGCTGGCGGGCGCCGAGCGCGACGAGGTCACGGCTTTGATTTTTCCCGACCTCGACCCCTGCCGCGGCCTTGCGCCCGATCTAGCGACCGACGCACCGGTGCCGCGTCTGCTCGGCGACCCGCGCGTGCGCGCGGCGTTCGCCCGCAAGCTCGCCAGCTTCGCCGCGGCCAGCACCGGCACATCGAACCGCATTATGCGCGCCGTTCTGCTTGCCGAGCCAGCTTCGCTCGACATCGGCGAAATGACCGACAAGGGCTCGATCAATCAGCGCGCCGTGCTGGCGCATCGCGCAGTGACGGTCGAGGCCCTGTATGCCGATCCGCCACCGCCGCATGTCATCGTCGCCAAACAAACCGCCGAGGTAAGCTAGGGGCAATCATGGACATTCGCGGACAGGCGGCGATCGTCACCGGCGGCGGATCTGGACTTGGCGCGGCGACCGCGCGCATGCTTGCAGCCGCCGGCGGCAAAGTGGCGGTCCTCGACGTCAATGACAAAGCGGCCGCCGAAGTCGCGATCGACGTCAACGGCATCGCCGTTCATTGCGACGTCACCGACGGCGCCGGCACTGAAAAAGCATTGGCCAAGGCCGCGGCCAATCATGGGCCGCCCCGCATCGTCGTCAATTGCGCCGGCGTCGGTCCGGCCAAGCGCATTGTCGGCCGCGACGGGCCGATGCCGCTTGCCGATTTCGCGCGCGTCATCGAGATCAACCTGATCGGCACGTTCAATGTGATGCGGCTCGCCGCCGCCGCCATGCAGGACCTCGCACCGGGCCAGGACGGCGAGCGCGGCATCATCGTCGCCACCGCCTCGGTCGCGGCCTATGAGGGACAGATCGGGCAAGCGGCTTACGCGGCGTCGAAAGCCGGCGTGGTCGGGCTTATTCTGCCCGCGGCGCGCGAGTTCGCGCAGTTCGGCATCCGCGTCAACGGCATTGCGCCGGGAATTTTCACCACCCCGATGCTGCACGCGCTGCCCGAAGCCGCGCAGCAAAGCCTCGCCGCCGCGGTGCCGTTTCCGAAATTGTTGGGCCAGCCGCCGCAATTCGCCGCGCTGGTGCGGCACATGATCGAGAACCGCTATCTCAACGGCGAAGTCGTGCGGCTGGACGGGGCGTTGCGGATGGGCCCCAGGTAACAGGGAACAGGGATCAGGACCAGGACCAGGGATCATGTGCCGGATGTCGGAGGTCACCATTTTGGCGTCAAATAAAATTTGATACCTGATTACCTGATACCTGATAGCTGAATTCCTGATGCCTGATATCTGATACCTGTCCTCCTGGCATGTTTACCAGCACCCGCAAAACCCGGATCGAATGGGGCGACTGCGACCCGGCCGGGATCATTTTCTTTGCCCGCTACTTCGACATATTCGATGTCTCGACCACGGTGCTGGTCGAGCGCGCGCTGGGCATGAAGAAGATCGACTATCTCAAGGCTTACAAATTTTCCGGCCACCCGCTGGTCGAGACGCGGGCGCGATTTCTGCTGCCGACCCGGTTCGGCGACGAGGTCACGATCGCGACCGCGGTGGTCGGCTGCGGCCGCTCCAGCTTCAAGATCGAGCACCGCCTGACCCACGACGGCGCGCTCGCGGTCGAAGGCTTCGAAACCCGGGTCTGGGTCGCGCGCGATCCCGCCGATCCTACGCGCATAAAATCGCAGCCCATCCCGCCGCCAATCGTCGCGCGATTAACGCGGGCCAGCCTGGTCGCGTCGCGCTAGAGCATGATCCGGAAAAGTGGGCACCGGTTTTCCGAAAAGATCATGCTCCACGAACAGAGAAGTGACGAAACAAAATTGCGATGCTAAAGCACTGTCCGATGAAGGCAACGCAACCTCCGCTCATTCCCGCGAAGGCGGGAATCCAGACGCCGCGAAGAGAGTTCTTTGTGAAGTTCTGGGTCCCCGCTTTCGCGGGGACGAGCGGATGATTGTAGCCGACGCGGTTTGATCGAATAGCCTAGCCGCCAAAAGGGAGAGAATTGCCGATGATGCGTATTGACGCGTACACCCACTTTTTTCCGCAAAAATTCTTCGACAAGCTCAACGAGGTCGCCGGTGACTACAAGGACATGGGCAAGCGCGTGCGCTCGCTGCCGGCTTTGTTCGACCTCGACGTGCGCAAGAAGATCGTCGACAGCCACAAGGACTATCAGCAGATCCTGTCTTATCCGCAGCCGCCGATCGAAAAGTTCGCCAAGACGCCGAAAGATATCGACGAGTTCTGCCGCATCATCAATGACGGTTTCGCCGAGCTGACCGCCAAGGAGAAGGACCGCTTCCCCGGCTGGGTGGCGCAGGTGTCACTGGAGGCCGCCGATGCCGGCGCCGGCGAGGCCGAGCGGGCGCTCAAAAACGGCGCGCTCGGCGTACAGATCTACACCAATGTCGCCGGCAAGCCGCTCGATCGGCCGCAATACGCGCCGTTCTGGAAGAAAATGAACGAGCTCGGCGCGCCGATCTGGATGCATCCGGCGCGCGGCGCCGAAATGCCGGAATACATCGACGAAAAGAAGTCGCTCTACGAAATCTGGTGGACCTTCGGCTGGTCCTACGAGACCGCCTGCGCCATGATGCGGCTCGTTTATTCCAAGATCATGGATACGCACCCCAATCTGAAAATCATCACGCATCACTTCGCCGGCATCGTGCCGATGCTGGAGGGCCGCATCGGCCCCGGCAACGACGTGATGGGATCGCGCACCACGGATGAGGATTACGTCTTACTGCGCAAAAGCCTGAAAAAACGCGTGCTCGATTATTTCAAGCAGGACTTCTGGGCCGACACCGCAGCGTTCACCGCCGTGCCGGCGACCAAAGCCGGGATGGAATTCTTCCCCATCGACAAGATCGTGTTCGCCTCCGACTGCCCGTTCGATCCCGAAGGCGGCACCATGTATCCGCGCGAGACATTGAGCATTCTGGATTCGCTCAAGCTCGACAAACCGACCGCGGAGAAAGTGTTCTACAAGAACCTCGAGGCGGTCACTGGCAAGAAGCTGGTGAAATAGCCGAAGCCCACAATCCCGTCATCCTGAGGTGCGAGCGAAGCGAGCCTCGAAGGATGAGCGGCCCGTAACGCTCGGGCCGACGCCCTTCGAGGCCCGCGCTATGCGCGGGCGCCTCAGGGTGACGGAGAATAGTCAGCGTTCCACTCCATTTATCCGTGGATGCCCGGCGCAAAGCCGGGCATCACGCGCCAGGATTTGCTAGCGTCGCCCACTATGGACGCTGCACGCACC
>JBKPIZ010000073.1:0-3242 GCA_046730495.1 Pseudomonadota bacterium | reverse complement strand
AACGGCACCGAGCTGACCAGCAACGCCATCCTGACCTGGACTGCCGACAGCCAGATCGACTGGCACTACATCGACCCCGGCAAGCCGGTGCAGAACGCCTTCATCGAGAGCTTCAATGGCCGGCTGCGCGATGAGTTCCTGAACGAGACCTTATTTACGTCGCTGATGCAGGCGCGTTTGACGCTCGAAGAATGGCGACACGACTACAACTGCGCATCACAACACCCATTTGTCTATGTCATTGAAGAGACCAGGGTTTGCTGATCCGGATGCGATCCCGCGGGGTGTTTTGGATTCTGCCGCGCCCGTTCGGTAATAGCGCATGCCGATGGTGACGACAGAACGGCGCGGCTGAAGATCCAAGGGCCGTCCGGCAAGGGATGAATGGCATCGATCTCATGGGCTTCAGCCGCCAATCTGAGCGTTCGCGGCGAGATCCGGAGCAGCCGCGCGGCTTTGCTGAGGTTGAGCCAGGGTTCGATCCCGTCCTCGACAGGCTTGTAGACGGAAATGCGGTGATGCGAGCGCAGCGAAGTGACGCGCTCGCGCGTCCAACGATTGCCATGGCCTGTCCGCAATCCGTTCCGGTTGAGGGTGCCGGCGATGAGATTGTCATTGGCGATCAGCACCAGTTGCCGAACTGCAGCAACGATATCGGCTGAGGTGCTGCTGCGTTGGCCTCGCCGCCGCCGCGGCAAACGTATCTCGCTGTGAATGCCGCCCATCCAATGGACAATCAGAACGATCTCCGCGGCCTCTTGATCGAGGTCGGCAATCACCTCCTGGATAACGGTGCGCACAATGCGCTTCTTCAGTCGCGCATCGGTCTCGGGATCAGTCCAGACGGCCTTGAGATCGGTTGCGAGCGTGGCGAGCGATGCCAGATCGTTGACCGGCGCCGGGTTGGCGGCGTCATGGGCGGCAATTTTGCCTTCGACCTCGGCCACGCGCGTGAGCGCCTTGTTCCAGCGCGCCTCGAGTTCTCCGGCCACCAGCCGGTTGGCCGGATCGGCGGCATCGTATTGGCGGAAGGCGCGATCGGCCGCATAGCGCGCCGCCTCGAGATCGCGCCTGAGAGCTTCGCGCACCTGATCCCGCTGCTGGCTGGCCTCCGTCTCGGCGGCGACAGCGGCCGCGATAGCCCCGGGACTCACCACGGTGAGGATCGCATCCTCAATGGCGTCATCGACCCGCAGGCCGCCAAAGGCGATGCAACGCAGCTCGCCATTGTCCATCCAGCCGCGGCTGCAGCTGTAACGCGGAATGTGATGTTTGGCGCCCGAGTAGCGAAGCGTCAGCTTGCGCCCGCAGCGGCGGCAGCGGAGCAAGCCTGCCAGCAGAGCGTCGCCGTGCCTAGGCGCACCGTGATGGCGACTGGTGGGGACGTTGCTGCTCACCATCTTGCGGATCGTCTCGGCCTTCTCCCAACTGACATAGCCCTCGTGGGCATTCGGCATCAGCGCCAGCCATTCACTGCGCGCCTTGCGGCGAATCTTCACGTTGACGCCTGCGGCATCATAGCGCGCTACGACGGCGGTCTTACCATAGGCATAGGCGCCGCCGTAGATGGGGTTCTCGATCATCCGGTGGATGGTGGCGTAGTTCGGGCGCCGCCAAACCGTCTCGCCATCCTTGCTCTTCACGGGCAGATCGAGATCATGCTCATGGAACCAGAGCAGAGCCTGTCGGGCGCTGCCAAGCTCCAGAACTTTGTCGAAGACCAGGCCGATGGCCTCCTGGACACGGCGGTCCGGGTCCTTCTCGTAGCGATCGCCGGCCTTCACGAAGCCTACTGGCGCGCTGACGACGAGTTCGCCGCGACGCGCCTTCTCATAGCGGGCCGAGAGCGAACGCTGCCGCAACAGATCAAGCTCGTACTCGTTGAGGCTGCCCTTGAGGCCGAGCAGCAGCCGATCGTTGCCGTGACGGGGCGCATAGATCATCTCCTCATCGATCAGCACGGTATCGACGACTCGGCACATCTCGATCAGTTGCTGCCAATCGCGGCTGTTGCGCGCGAAGCGCGAGACCTCGCGTGCGGCGACGGCACCAACCTTACCGAGGCACACCTGCGCCACCATGCGCTCAAAGCCGGCACGCTGAACACTGCCCGCAGCAGAACGGCCAAGATCGTCGTCGATCACCTCGATCTCCGACCAGCCGAGCGCGGTGAGACGATCGCGCATGGCATATTGCAGCACGCGACTCTCGCGGTTGCGCAGAACCTGATGAGCCGAGGATTGCCGCACGTAGAGCAGCGCCTTGCGCTGTAAATGATGAGGCCGGATCTTGTCAGAAGTCATGGTCGGCCTCTGTCGTCGAGCCGAGCCGGCTTTTGTCGGCATGATCCAGGATCAACCGTGTCATCAGCTCGATCAGCGCCGCTTGCGTCTGCGCCGGCAGCCCCGACCAAGCCGGCATGTCGCCGGCCGCCCACGGTTCTCCTGCGAACAGGTCGATTTGTTGCGGCGCGCTGCGACGCGCGCCCGGCAGCTTCGTCTGGCGTGGCATGGACCTCTCCCCGATTCTGGTCGCGAGGAAGAATCGATGCGCTCAAAAGCGGGGCATTCGGTGGTGCAAGGCGATCGCCCAACACCTGCCGAAAAAGCGCTGCAAGCTCGGTGAGCGCCGCCAAGTCGGCATGGGCATTGATGGCCACACGCACCCGGGCGCACGCCGAGCGGTCGAACATCCAGGCCGGGACCTCACGCCAACGGTTCGTATTTGAGCCGCTCAGGTTGCAGCGAAAAACAATACAGTCTGATCTGCCGATTGCTTCGTGGACGCCGACCTGAAGGCCGAACCACGGATGCCATCGGTACAAGACTTCCCGAAACTCGGTTCTGTGGGCGTTCTTAAGCTTTGTTGTACAATGAGACACGACCACATCAGGGCCGCTGGTGCTTCGCCAAAACCCCGATGCAGACATTCCTAGATGCAATACCAATGACGAAGGAGAAAATGATCGCCGCCTGAAGGCATCAAACCCGATCGTTCAACAGGCACAGGCTGTCAGATCGAGTACCGGCTCATACAAATCCTCGTCCCTACCGCGACCATCGGCTGCGCAATGCACAACACAACCTCGTTCTGTAATGTGGTAGCGTGTAGCCCTTGGTTGGGGGGAAATCCCATGAGGCGGCGGGAATTCATTGCGTCCCTTGTGAGCACGATCACCGCATGGCCGTTTGCGGGCCTCGCTCAGACTGCGTCAAAGGTGTACCTGTCTCTTATACACATCT
>JBKPIZ010000072.1:0-3128 GCA_046730495.1 Pseudomonadota bacterium | reverse complement strand
CGCCGTATCCCAACTTTGCAGTATTTGATCGAACCGCTCCGGTTTTTCGTCCGGACGGTAGTATTTCAGCCATTCCCGTTTAACGATGATACCAGAGGGCGGCTGAGGATTTTGTTGGTATTGCGCAAAGAAATTGTAATCATTCATCCCGCGCCGCTGTTCGTCCAACGACTCGCGTGAGACCAGGGCCGGTTGCAGAACGTCGCCGGCGTTTCTTTGCGCATGCCGGCGTCCGTAGGGCGTCACAAAGCCGTAGCTCTCATCTTGTTCTGCAATGGCCGGAAATGCCAACACATCCCATTTGCCTTTTTCCTGAACGAAGGCCACCAGATCGTCGGCGTGCAGCCGCTGCATGACAATAATAATTGCGCCTGCTTCCCGATTGTTGAGTCGGCTGAGCAGCGTATTGGCAAACCAGTCGTTCACCGCGCGGCGCCGCGTCTCAGATAGAGCATCATCGGCCTTGAGCGGATCGTCGATGATAATGAGATCCGCGCCGCGACCCGTTAGCACGCCTTCAACCGAGGTGGAAAACCGGAAGCCGCCTTCAGTCGTCGCAAAGTCCGCAACAGCTTCCCTAGACAAACGGGTCTCAAAAAGCGCCTGATAAAACGGGCTGGTGATCACGCTGCGGCAGTTTCGCGCCAGCGTTTCAGAGAGATCCTGCGCATAAGTCACCGACAGGATCTGCTTGCTGGGCTCGTGTCCTAGCAGCCAGGCCGGAAACGCAACCGAGATGGCGTGCGACTTGAGGTGCCGCGGCGGCACGTTGACAATGAGCCGCTTGCAGCGGCCGTACCGGACATCCTCCAGTTTTGATGCGATGAGTTCAATGTGCCAGTTCGAGTGAAATCGCGTTTGCGGATTGAGTTCTAGAAATGAGCGATGGATGAACGCGCAGAGATCGTGCCTCAGCACATAGGCATACATGTCAGCCGGCGAGAGGGTCATGCCTCGGATTCCCTGGTCTTGTCCGCATCGCATTGTTTCAGCCGGTCATAGGCCGCCCGAAGAACTTCGATATCGTGTTCGCCCAGAGGAAATTCGGCGGGCTTTTCCCTTGCGGCCTGGGTTTGGATCTCATCAACCCAATCGAGGAACGCCGCCATCGACTTTGGATCGCCTTTGGCCGCCTTGTTCGCGAGTTGCAACGTGGTGGCTTGAAGGTTCGAAATCCTTCGTTGTTTCCCGTCGATGTCAATCGTGGTCGGCTGTTTGGCCGCTTCCAACACCAGGGTCCTAAGATTTTTACTGCCCCTCGGTCTGCCTCGGAGATTGCCCGAGGTACCTTTGGGAAATTGGGTGCGCTTTGGCGGATTGCCGCGCCCAATCTTTGGCCCGAGCCCCGTTATCACCTTTATCTCTGGCTCTGGCTCGACCGCGGTAGTGGCCCTTATTTTTGGCTCGACCTCGGTGGCCCTTTTTCCTTTGGTTTTGGTCATCGTTTTCCCTGTCTAAATGTCGCGCACCGCCAGGAGACATGGCCGCTTTTCGTTGGCAGCTTGTTAGGAATATCGCGAGGGCGGCCCGCGCGGTGGAGAGAGTTCGAGAAAGCTTGAATTGCTTTCCCTGTTATTTAAGCTTTTTCCCTGTTATTCGAACGTACTTCCCTGTTATGGCAAAAATCGTTCCCTGTTAATTCTCGCCCGCCAAAAGTTCAAGAAATGTCGGTCAATGCTGCACTAGGGTCAAAACTCATTAACATTTGCGCTCTGAGAATACGATCCTGATTCGTTTTGGGAAGGGGATCGGGATCATGCGCAAGAATTTGTTTTGGCTGAGCGACGAGCAGTGGGCTCGAATTGGGCCGTATTTGCCGAGGGATGTGCGCGGCGTCGAGCGGGTAGACGATCGCCGGGTCATCAGCGGGATCGTGCATGTTCTCAAGAGCGGATGCCGCTGGTGCGATTGCCCGCCCGAATATGGCCCGCCGACAACCATTTATAACCGCTTTGTGCGCTGGGCGCGTCGAGGGCTGTGGGAGAACTTGTTTTGCGAACTGGCCGGGTGTGGGCGATCGGCCGAGATGCAGATGATCGATTCGACGCATGTCAAAGCGCACCGCTCGGCCGCAGGTGGAAAAAGGGGGAAGAAAATCAGGCTGTGGGCCGTTCGCGCGGAGGGCGCAACACGAAGATTCATGCACTCGCAGATGCTAAAGGGCGCCTGATCGCCATTTTGCTGAGTGGCGGCGAAGCGCACGATTGTCCGCTCGCCGAGCGCCTGATCCGCAGAGTGAAGTCACCAGAACGCCTGCTCGGCGACAAAGCCTATGACAGTGCCGAGTTGCGCGAGGCGTTGGACGAGCGTGGTACCAAGCCGGTCATTCCCAACCGCTGCAACAGGAAGCAGCCGTTCAGCTTCAACAAGCGTCTCTACAAGCTGCGCTGGCGCATCGAGAATGCCTTCAACAGGTTGAAGGACTTCAGGCGCATCGCCACACGATACGATAAGTTGGCCCGAAACTACTTGGCGTCCGTCTGTCTTGCAGCCGCCCTGGTATGGTGGATTTAATGAGTCTGGACCCTAGTACGTCGGGTCGCGCTGTGCGAAGCCAGACCGCCCCCCGCCTTCCGCCGGCATTTTTCAATTTCGTTCTAAAGGCATTGGCAATCTCTAGAGACGTCATCAAAACTTCGCCGTTGCCGGAAACTAAAAGGAAGGCAGCACTCTCAACACTGAGAGTCCAAAGCGAGGATGCTCTCAGTAAAGTTATCGAAGGATTGCGCGGTCAGATCGGTTCCTACAGCGAGAGTACTCACGGGCTGGTCGAACGGGATACCGACAAATAATGACCATTTTTGATCGAGGACTTGAGTGCCCCGATGGTTACACGCAATTGGTCTTTCATTTCCGTAATTGAGTGTAAGGCCAGTCCTCCTTGGCTCGGATTAAAGTGGGCTTAGACAGTCGGGATAGTCCCGGCGTCAAAATGGTGGTTGATTTTAATGAAACAGGTGTGAGCCGGAAGGCAGGCGAGGTTGCAGGCAACGCTGCCGATTCAGCGTGTGGCCATTACACCGACCAGAAGGTTAAAATGGTTGCGACCGATCGGCTGGTGCCGCACAAGGCGAATGCCAGGACCCACTCGCGGAAGCAGACCCGCCAGATCGCAGAAAGCATCAAGC
>JBKPIZ010000071.1:0-3978 GCA_046730495.1 Pseudomonadota bacterium | reverse complement strand
ATTTCATTCGGCGTATGGGTGAGTGTAGGCGTTGCGTTTTGGGAGTACGAACATGACGACGTTTTTTGGGAGTACGAACATGACGACGTTGAAGACTCTCACGATTGTGGCCGCGTTGGTCGCGGGTGGAACTTCGCTGGCGCTGGCGCAGAACGGTCTCCCGACTGGCGGCCAATCACCTGTGGCCGGTGGCGCAAATGGCAATTCCGCAGTGCCTGGTCCCGCATATCCCGCAGTGCCCGGTCTCGGATATTCTGGGTACTATCTCGAAGCGCCGGGATATGCAGCACAGCCGGGATTTGTTGAACAGCCGGCAACGGCTGCAACACCGCGACGCGCGGCGACCGTGCACCACAGAAGCATGTATATGTACGCGCCAGGACGGGGCAGTAGCGCGCACCCGCACAAGAAGAGTTCTCTTAAGACTGGTAGCAGTTGCGATCCAGTTGAAAGCCCCGGATTCCAAGATCCGGGGCTTTTTTTACTCTCGACTCGTCGCATTTTTCTCGATCTCACGCATGTAGTGGCGCTACCCTCTGTATTTCGCCATTAGCGACAGGACATAAGCCTCGTATTTCGATGCAATGTCGGCGTCGCGAATGAGTAGTACATTTTCGGCGTTGCCCATCGCGTGGTTCGAGAGGTTAAAGCTTCCCGTCACCACGACGTCATCGGCAATAACCAGTTTGTTGTGCATGAAGTTGTGCGGCTGATGCGGCTTGTCGCGGTCATACGGCAGCGAGTTCTTGCGCACGAGATGGCTGGCCACCTTGTCCCAGGTATTTATCTTGTCGGCGCCAACAGGCGTGGCTTGCCACTGCCGTCTCACCTGATCCATTTGCGGACCGTCATAGATACCGGCACACGACCTGCCCCGGTCGACGGCTTCCGACAACGCGGCGAGGATCGGACCCGACGAAAGCACCACCGAAGCCACCAAAAGTCGCTGCCGCGCGGCTGTAATCGCCCCGACGATCTCCTTTATGATCGCGGGGCTTTGTTCCGGTGCAAAAGCCACGGTCACCGGCACAGCGGCGACGCAAACGAAATCGACGTCACGAACGGCAGGCTTTTCCGCAATCCTTCCCGTCGTGAAAAGGCCGGTAAAATTCTTGGAGAAATAGGACGCCAGAGGGCGCGAACTTAACTGCAAAAGGTTGTTCTCCTGCAATCCCCAGGAGTCGTTGGTGTAGTTCGCCGAGCCCAGAAAGACCGACGCATCGTCGGTATTGCCATCGCGTATCAAATATTTGCTATGCATCAACACGCGATAGCCGGTGACGCCTTTTATCTGCGCGATATCGGCGAATGAGCGGACGAAAGTCTCCGTGCCCGGCGCCTTCTTGTCAGCCTCGAGATGCGCGGATGAAGTGGCGGGCACCAGATCGCCGTCCGGCTCGGTGGTCGCATCGTAAATGATCCGGATGACAACTTTGTTCTTTGCTCGCTCGCGTAGCGAGTCCGAGATGATTGCGGCGGCCTCATCGCGGAGCCGGAAATCGTAAATCGCAATGTCGAGGGTGCTACGGGCTTCGCTGATGAAACGCGCAATTCTACTCGCGACTTCTCTGATCTGTGCCGTTCGCTCAGGTGTTGAAATAAAAGGATCGTCTCCTCTCTGGCGAAGAAACATGGTCTCTATGTTGCCGCCGGCCCCGGAGACGGTTTCCATCAGCATTCAAACTTATCCCTTTTTGCTGAGCGGATGTTTTTAGTTGCGTCATCAGAATTTTGACGGATAGCCAGGTGGCCGCGGTCCGGCTTTCAATCCCCGCTTGACGAGCTTGTGCCAGGCCTCTTCTGGGTCGTCAGCAAATGAGAATAGATCGAGATCAGAGGGGTCGATCATGCCCTCGGCGGCAAGCGCCTCGAAATTTACGACGCGCGTCCAATACGATTTGTCGACAAGGACGACGGGGACGGGCGGCATCTTGTTGGTCTGGATCAAAGTGAGCAATTCGAACAGCTCATCGAGTGTCCCAAACCCACCCGGAAAAGCCACCAATGCGTTGGCCCGCATCGCGAAATGCAACTTGCGTACGGCGAAATAGTGAAACTGAAAGGTGAGATCGGGCGTCGAATAGGCATTAGGTTCCTGTTCGTGCGGTAGCCCGATATTGAATCCTATGGACGGCGCGCCGGCGTCGGCCGCGCCGCGGTTGGCCGCTTCCATGATACCGGGCCCGCCTCCCGTCGCGATGACATTTTCGCGAATACCGCGATCCGAAATAAGCGCGCCACCGCGTTCCGACACAAGCTTGCCAAAACGCTGCGCATCCTCATACCACCGTGCCAACTCATTGCCGGGACGCGCGCGTGCGCTGCCAAATACCACCACTGTCGAGCGAACCGTCCAAGCGCGCAGCCGCTCCTCCGCCTTTGCGTATTCGAGTTGCAGGCGGACACCGCGCATGGAGTCGCCCAGCAGAAAATCAGGATCGAGCGCTGGAAGGCGAAATGCCGTTGAATTTTTTTGCAAGCTGTTATCGGCCATAGACGCGACGTCCCCCAAATTGTCTCCTAGAGGCCCAGATCACCGGCATATCCCCGGTTACTCTTGCTCTGAGTGCCTTGGGCGCCATCTTACCGCACCGGGCAAATTAGCGCCCAAAACCTCTGGCGTTAAGGATGACGCGCGTGTCCGCTTTCGGAGGCGGCGGCGCCTTGGCGGGCAACGGCAAACACGGCTCGATTATTCCCAGCCCGGGACGGATACGCTCGCGCAACGTTGGGCGCTTAATAGGAATTGGAATCCACAGAGTCGGGTGGGCGTGGCCCCGAATCTCGGGCTGGGGGATTGAGGTGAGGTTCGGGGCCACTAGAGCGGCTGACAGTCGACGGACCTAGCCAGGACCGCTGATTGCACCAACGAAGCACCTTTCTAGACAGCGTTCCATGGCCCAGAAGGATGAGCGAGCTACTCCGAACGGGCATCGCTCCGTTAGACCGCCGACAGCCAGCAATACCTAGTGCGTTTAGCGCTGCACAGTGCTGCGCTTTCCTCAGCAGAGCAAATAATCAGGGAGATACGCGATCGCGTCCGCGCGTTAGCAACACAGATGCATCAGGCATAGGCGGAGATCAGCCCGACGTACCAACGCGGGTTTCGTCGACGAAGCGCTCAGTAGAATCGTCGATACTGCGCGCCACCCTCCCGCGGGGCGCATGAATGTAGAGTGCAGATC
Organism: Pseudomonadota bacterium; assembly: GCA_046730495.1. GTDB lineage: Bacteria > Pseudomonadota > Alphaproteobacteria > Rhizobiales > Xanthobacteraceae > BOG-931. Next base: position 793 of record JBKPIZ010000071.1, on the reverse strand, counting down.
TTGCTATCGGAGCATTGGGCTCGGCTCTGGTCGGCAACTCGTAACGAACCAGCCGGGCATGGTCTGCTAGCATCTTTTCAAGATTGTAAACTTTCTTGTAGTTCATCATCCCACGAATCAAATTGATTTGGCCTCGGCTAAGATTCCGCGCCAGTACGCGAGCGAGCTGCGGCGTCGTCCGCCAGTTCAAATGCTTCCGGTACAGTACCCATTGTGTGTCCAGGAGTTCGCGATAGAACACATCGAGCGGAAGCTTAGTTGGCAGCACGGCATGCTGAATATCAAACAATCGATAATCGCGTGTCTGCAGTCGTCGTTGCTCGGTGAGCCAGGTCTCGGTGCCCGGATATGGCGTGTTGATGCTAATGTTCACCACCTCAGGTACGTCCATGCACCAGTCGCGAACGACTCGGAACCGCTCCTGATCCCAGTCCGGGTCAGCAATAAGGTTGATGGCCACGTAAACACCCAGCGAGCGAGCAAATTCGAGCGCCTCGAAATTGCGACCAAGCGGAATGCGTTTGCGGTGCTTTCGTAAACCTTCCTCATCAATTGCCTCAAGGCCTAAGAAGATTTGAGTCACACCAAGCTCTTTCCACAACTTGAACGCCTCCTTGTTCCGCAGCAGCACGTCACCGCGGGTCTCTAGATAGTAGTTTTTGCGAATGTTCTTGCGGGCGATCGCCTCACCGATGGCGAACGCCTGCCGTTCTTGAATGAAGGCGACATCGTCAACGATGAAAACGCCATCCTCGCGAATGGAGGCGAGGTCATCGACGATGCGTTCCGGACT
>JBKPIZ010000070.1:0-9886 GCA_046730495.1 Pseudomonadota bacterium | reverse complement strand
GAACATGTGGTACGACGCCGATATCGACGCGCGCATGGCGCGCACGGCAGCGCGTCCGATTCCAGCGGGCCGACTTGCGCGCGGCGAGGCGCTGGCTTTCGGCCTGACGCTTGCCGGCTTCTCGGTGGTCGTGCTTGGGCTCTTGGTCAATGTATTAGCCGCGCTGCTGCTGGCGGTGACTATCGCGTTCTACGTCGGCATCTACACGGTTTGGCTCAAACGCTGGACACCGCAGAACATCGTCATCGGCGGCGCCGCCGGCGCGCTGCCGCCGGTGATCGGCTGGGCCGCGGCAACCGGCGGTGTCACGATCGAACCGCTGGTTCTGTTCCTGATCGTCTTCTTATGGACGCCGCCGCATTTCTGGGCGCTGTCGCTTTATCGCGCCGACGATTACGCCCGCGCCGGCGTGCCGATGCTGCCGGTCGTTGTCGGCGCCGATGAAACGCGACGCCAGATTTTCCGTTACACGCTGGTGCTGGCGCCGGTCGGCGTTGCGCCGTGGCTACTCGGCTATGCCGGGGCACTGTACGGAATTGCGGCCGTGCTGGCGGGCGCCGCGATGATCGCGCTTGCCATTCGCGTGCGCGGCGAAACGCGCGGCCATACCGCCAGCAAACAAATGTTTGGCTTCTCGATTTTGTATCTGTTTGTGTTATTCGCCATGCTGCTGGTCGATCGCATGGCGGGCGGATTGATCGCGGCGCTGTGGGGCCATTTGCCGACAGGAGCATGAGCGGCGATGAGCGAGCGCAACACCGAACCAAAGCCGGAGCCCGGCATCAGGCTGACCGAGCAACAGCAGCGCGCCCGCCGCGCCCGCTCGATTGCCATCGCCATATCGCTCGGCGTGCTGGCGGTGCTGTTCTACATCGTGACGCTGGTGAAAGGGCCGGGCGTGCTGGAGCGGCCGCTATGATCCGGCGACGACGCTCAACCCGCGATGCTGTCGTGGCCTTTGCCTGCGGCGCATTTGTCGCCGTGATGGTCGGCGTTTCTTTTGCCGCGGTGCCGCTGTACGCATGGTTTTGCCGCACCACCGGCTTCGGCGGCACCACGCAGGTGGCAAAAACAGCGCCCGACCAGGTTTCCGGGCGCGTGATCACGGTCCGCTTCGATTCCAACGTCGCGCCCGGCCTGCCGTGGTCGTTCGAGCCGGAGCGCAGGACAATCGACGTGCGGCTCGGCGAGGTCGTCACGGTCTATTATGCGGTGCGCAACCAATCCGCGCGGGTGACCACGGGTCAGGCCGGCTACAACGTAACGCCGCCGACGGTCGGCGCCTATTTCGAGAAGATCAACTGCTTCTGTTTCACCCAGCAAACGCTGCAGCCGGGCGAGAAGCGCGACATGGCAGTGGTTTTCTACGTCGACGCCAAGCTCGCCAAGGATGCGGAACAGAACGCCGTAAGCAACATCACGCTTTCCTACACATTCTTTCCGGTGCGCGTTCCCGACCGGCCGGTGGCGGAGAGCGCCAATTCGGATAAATCCGGGCACATCTAGAGACGATTCAACCGTAACCAAGACGGCGCGCTAGCGAAGCGTTCGATCGCGCCAAGGTGGAGAAGACGAAAATGGCGATTGCGCATGCCAAACCGCATCACGACTACCACCTGGTCAATCCCAGTCCGTGGCCTGCGGTCGGCGCGACCTCGGCCTTCGTGGCGGCCGTCGGCGCAATTATGTGGATGCATCACATGGTCGCCTACGCGCCATTGGTGCTTGGCGCCGGCGCAATCGGTATCGCCTATACCATGGTGGGCTGGTGGCGCGACGTCATCCACGAAGCCGAAGTAGAAGGCGACCACACGCGCGTGGTGCAGATCTCGCACCGCTACGGAATGATCCTCTTCATCGCTTCGGAGGTGATGTTCTTCGTCGCCTGGTTCTGGGCTTATTTCAATACCGCACTGTTCCCGGACGAATTCCGCGACGTCGCGCGCATCGCCTATACCGGCGGCGTTTGGCCGCCCAAGGGCGTCGACACGTTCGATCCGTGGCACTTCCCGCTGTTGAACACGCTCATTCTGCTCACCTCGGGCACGACGGTAACCTGGGCGCATCACTCGCTGTTGGAAAACGATCGCAATGGGCTGGTCTGGGGCTTGGCGCTCACCATCGCCTTGGGGCTGAGCTTCACCTGCGTGCAGGCGTGGGAATACATGCACGCAATGTTCCATTTTTCGGGCGGTATCTACGGCGCCACTTTCTTCATGGCGACCGGATTCCATGGCGCCCATGTGATCATCGGCTCGATCTTTCTCATCGTTTGCCTGTTCCGCGCCATAGCGGGACAGTTCAAGCCCACGCAGCATCTCGGATTTGAATTCGCCGCTTGGTACTGGCACTTCGTCGACGTCGTGTGGCTGTTTCTGTTCGCCTGCATTTATGTCTGGGGCGGCGGTGCGCAGGCGGGCTAAAGCGCGAAGCCGTCTACGCTTATGGCCCGCGCCAGCGGGAATCCAGCGGCATTGAAAAATCGACTGGCTCCCCGCTTTCGCGGGGACCAGCGGAAACCTAAATTGCTGGCGTGACCGAGACGATCACCACGCTCTCAGGCGCCATTGCGGCGGGCCTGTCCTGTGCTTGTCCGCGCTGCGGCCAAGGCCGGCTGTTTGCCGGGTTCTTGAAATTGCAGCCGCGCTGCGAGCGCTGCGGACTTGACTACGGCTTTGTTGATTCCGGCGACGGCCCGGCTGTGTTCGTCATGTTCCTGGCCGGCGCAATCGTGGTCGGAGCTGCGCTGGTGACGGAGATTCTATTTAAGCCGCCGTACTGGGTGCATGCGGCACTGTGGCTGCCGCTGATCCTGCTCGTCACGCTCGGCCCGCTGCGGCCGATGAAAGGCCTGATGATCGCGCTGCAATATCATCACAAAGCAGCAGAGAGCCGGTTCGACCAACCGCCCGATCAGAAATACGACCACGAGCATCAAGAACCATGACGCTTGAGCCGCGCGCAGAAGCGGCGCCGCATCGGCTGGTGACGCGCAATCGCTCATGGCGAAGCTTGTTCGTCCCCGCGTTGTTGGCCTTTGCGGTGCTTATTGCGCTCGGCACTTGGCAGATTGAGCGCAAAGCCTGGAAAGAAGCTCTGGTCGCCTCATTGACCGAACGCCTCGCGGTGCCGCCGCAGGCGCTGCCGTCGGCAAAGGATTGGGCCAAGCTCGATCGGGCCGGTGACGAATACCGCCGGATCAAATTCACGGCGAGCTTGGACAATGCGCGTGAAGCGCTGGTCTTTGCCGCGGCAAGCGCTTTCCGGCCCGATGTCACAAGCCCGGGCTATTGGGTGTTTACGCCGGCACGGCTCGCCGACGGCAGCCTCGTCATTGTCAATCGCGGCTTCGTTCCGGACGCGCGCCGCGATCCACAATCGCGGCCCCAGGGTCAGATCACGGAAACGGTCGAGATCACCGCCGCGCTACGCTGGCCGGACGAGCGGCACTGGTTCACCCCGGCGGATGATGCTTCCCATAACCTCTGGTTCACGCGCGACCCGGCGGGAATTACAGCGGCCAAGGGGCTGGATCCGAAAACCGTGGCGCCGTTTTATGTCGAACAGGAGGCCCCGACGCCGCCGGGAGGTTTACCGCAACCCGGGAAACTCGTGGTCGCCTTGCCCGATAACCACCTGCAATATGCACTGACTTGGTACGGCCTGGCTGCGGTCCTGGCGGCCGTCTTTGGCTTCTGGGCCGTCACATCTGGTCGCCCCACCGGTCCGGGCTGATCGCCCTTTGCAGGCTCCCCTTTGGGGTCAAAACTGCCCCCTGCGCGCCCGGTCGGCCAGGTGTCTCATGGGTGTGTAGCTGGCTGTCTTGCCGCTTTCTTGCCGCTGCCTTGGCCACGCCTTGCTTTGCTTGTGAAGCCATTCGATTTGCTATTAGTGTGACCGCTAGCGCGGCGCGGCGCCGCGGCGGCCACACCGTTTGGCCTGGCAGATAATCCCTGCCATATCAGTGACTTAGCAATTTCTAGCCGGCGTCCAAACGGCGGCGGAAAGGTAAAGTGCAATATATCTCGACCAGAGGCGAAGCACCCTCGCTCGGCTTTGCTGAAGCCATGCTTGCCGGCCTTGCCCGCGACGGCGGGCTTTACGTGCCGGACGCTTGGCCGCGCCTCGATGCCGCGGCGATCGCGGGCTTCGCTGGCCGCTCCTATGCCGAGGTTGCGGTCGAGATCATCAGGCCTTTTACTGACAATTCGGTTGCAGCCGCGGATCTCGCGCGGCTTGCCCGCGAGGCCTATGGCAATTTCCGCCATCCGGCCGTGGCGCCGCTCAGCCAGCTCGGCGTCAACACGTTTCTCCTGGAACTTTTTCACGGTCCGACGCTCGCCTTCAAAGATCTGGCAATGCAGCTCCTGGCGCGGCTGATGGATCACGCGCTGGCCGCGCGCGGTGAGCGGCGCACCATCGTCGTGGCCACTTCCGGCGACACCGGCGGCGCGGCTGTCGAGGCGTTTCGCGATCGCGGACAGGTCGACCTCGTCGTGTTGTTTCCGCAAGGCCGCATTTCCGACGTGCAGCGCCGCATGATGACGACCAGCGGCGCCGGCAATGTCAGCGCCATTGCGATCGACGGCACCTTCGATGACTGCCAGGCGATCGTGAAGGGGATGTTCGGCCATCACGGCTTTCGCGAACAGGCCCGGCTCTCCGGCGTCAATTCGATCAACTGGGCGCGGATCGTCGCTCAGGTGGTCTATTACTTCACCGCCGCGGTCGCGCTCGGTGCGCCCGCGCGCAGATTCGCTTTCGCGGTTCCAACCGGAAATTTCGGCGACGTCTATGCCGGCTATGTCGCGGCGCGGATGGGCCTGCCGATCGATCGTTTGATCGTGGCGACGAACGTCAACGACATCTTGGCGCGCACGCTTGCGACCGGGACCTACGAACCGCGTGCGGTCGTGCCGACGACATCGCCGTCGATGGACATCCAGGTCGCGTCGAATTTCGAGCGTCTCGTGTTCGAGGCCTATGACCGCGAGCCAGCCGCCGTGCGGGCGGCGATGGGTTCGCTGGCGCAATCGCGGCGGTTTACGCTGTCCTCGCGCGCGCTGTCGTCGATTCGCAGCTTGTTCACCGCCGATCGTGCCGATGAAGACGAAGTCGCCGCCACGATCCGCACCGTCAAACGCGAGACCGGCAATTGCATCGACCCGCATACCGCCGTTGCGGTCGCGGTGGCGGAGAAGGAGTCGCGCGATCCGACGGTGCCGATGATTGTGCTGTCGACCGCGCATGCGGCCAAATTTCCGGATGCGGTGGAAGCGGCCTGTGGAGTTCGCCCGGCGCTTCCGGATTGGTTGGCGCATATCAATGAGCGGCCCGAGCTTGTTACGGCGTTGCCGGCCGACCAGTCGGCGGTTGAGCGGTTCATTTTGGCGACGAGCCGCGCCGCCCAAGAAGGAGCGGCGGCATGAGCGTCGAGGTAACCACGCTGAAGTCCGGCCTCAATGTCGTGACCGACGCGATGCCGCATCTCGAGACCGCCTCGCTCGGGGTCTGGGTGGCGTCCGGCAGCCGCGACGAACGCCACGACGAGCACGGTATTTCCCACTTTCTCGAACACATGGCATTCAAAGGCACGCGCCGGCGCAGCGCGCGGCAGATTGCCGAAGAGATCGAGGCCGTGGGCGGCGATCTCAACGCCGCGACCGGCGCCGAAAGCACCGCCTACTACGCCCGCGTGCTCAAATCCGACGTGCCTTTGGCGCTCGACGTGCTTGCCGATATTCTGTCCGACCCGTCCTTCGATCGCGAAGAGCTCTTACGCGAACAGAATGTGATTATTCAGGAAATCGGCGCGGTCGCCGACACGCCCGACGACCTTATTTTCGAGCACCTGCAGTTCGTCGCCTTTCCCAATCAGTCACTCGGCCGCTCGATTCTGGGTACGGCAAAGACGGTGCGGTCGTTCGACGGCGGCAAGTTGCGCGCTTATCTCGGCAGAAATTATCGCGCTCCGGATATCGTGGTTGCGGCCGCGGGTGCGGTCGAGCATCGCGCTGTGGTCGCCGAGGTCGAGAAGCACTTTGGCGGCTTCAATGGGCCGGCCGGTCCGCTGCCGGAGCCGGCAAGTTTCGGCGGCGGCACTCACGTCGAGAAGCGCGAACTCGAGCAGGTGCACATCGCGCTGGCGCTGCCGGGTGTCTCGATCCTCGATCCGGTGCTTTATAGCCTCCAGGTGTTCACGAATATCCTCGGCGGCGGCATGTCCTCGCGCTTGTTCCAGGAAGCGCGCGAGCGGCGTGGCCTGTGTTATTCGATCTACACATTCCACGTGCCATATTCCGACATCGGCATGTTCGGCCTCTATGCCGGCACCGACGCCGCCGACACATCGGAACTGATGCGGCTGATCGTCGACGAGGTCGCTGGCACCGCCGAGACCATTTCAGAACCGGAAGTGGCGCGCGCCAAAGCGCAGATGAAAGCCGGTCTGCTGATGGCGCTGGAAAGCTCCGGCGCGCGCATCGAACAATTGGCCCGGCAGATGATTACCCGCGGGCGCCCGATACCACTCGACGAGCTGGTAGCCAGGGTCGACGCGGTCACGGTTGAAAGCGCGCGGGCAGCCGGCCGGGCACTCATCGCGCGCGGCAAACTTGCGACCGCGGTTCTCGGCCTCGGTTCCGGACTTGAAAGCGCGGCGGCGATTGCGGAGACTTTGACGCGCCGCGCCGCCGCATGAACAGTCCGGCTGGACCAGCCAATGGCTTTCTTCCGCACCATCAATTTTTCTGAGCCGCTGCAGAGCATCGAAGGCGACGGCGTCATGCTGCGCACGCCGGCGCTGGACGACTTCGAGGAATGGGCGGCGCTGCGTGAAAGCAGCCGCGATTTTCTCACGCCCTGGGAGCCGACCTGGCCGGTCGACGATCTCACGCGCGCGGCGTTCCGCCGCCGCATAAAACGCTACGCCGAAGATTTGCGCAGCGACCAGGGCTACGCCTTTCTTATCGCCCGCAATTCCGATGGCGCGCTGGTCGGCGGGCTCACCCTCGCCAATATCCGGCGCGGCGTCGCCCAGGCCGGCAGCCTCGGCTACTGGACCGGTTTGCCATTCGTGCGCCAGGGCTACATGACGGCGGCGGTGCGCGCGGTGATACGGTTTGCCTTTGCCAGCCTGCGGCTGCACCGCCTCGAAGCCGCCTGCATTCCCAGCAATAGCGGATCAATCAAGCTTTTGGAGAAGACCGGGTTCGTACGGGAGGGCTATGCCCGCGAATATTTGTGTATCAACGGTATCTGGCAGGATCATCTTCTCTACGCACACGTGAACGACGGTTCCGATTACGGCAGAGCGTGACCGTTCGCCCTTTAACCAAGCCGCGAAACGCCTTGGGAATGCCGTCATGAGTTTGCTATAGCAGTCGGGGATCGCAAATTGGCGATGACACGGGGAACAAAGCGCGCATTTCCTGGGTCGGGCTGGCGCCATAGGTCACACTATGGGTCGCCGGCCGCAGCGGCGTTGGCGTTACTGTTGCTCGCCGGGTGCAGTGGCGGCGGCCTTGGCGCGCCGGCGACGACCGCTTCGACCAGCGCACCGGCTCCCGCATCGGCTGGCGCAGCCCAGCCGCCGGCCCCTGAAGAGTCAAGCACGCCGTCCCTGAAAGACAAGATCGCAAGCTTTTTCTCCGGCGCCACGCAGCGGGAGCCACAGCCGGTCACCAACGCGCAGCCGAATGTCGAATGTCCTTTCCTCGACATCCGCCAAGGCGCTTCCACGCTGACATTTCCGCCGCCACCGCCCGACGGCGGCAACGAAGCGATGGCGCTGAAGTACCAGGGCATCTTCGTGCGCGCTGCCCGCGATTGCGCGGTCGTCAGCGGCCAGATGGTGATGCGCGTCGGGGTGCAGGGCCGCATTATCGTCGGCCCTGCCGGTGGGGCAGGTCAGATCGACGTGCCGCTCCGCATCGCTGTCGTCAGCGCGCCGATCACCGCGCCGAAAACCGTCGTCACCAGGCTGATCCGGATTCCGGTGACGATCGGCGCCAACGATGCCAATGTCGACTTCACCCATATCGAGGAGGGATTGAGCTTCCCGATGCCGTCAAGCTCGTCCGATCCTTATCTCGTCTATATCGGATTTGATCCGTTCGGCGCTGCCGCGGCGGATCAGGCGAAGAAACCCGCGCCGGCCAAGAAGCCAAAGCCGGCGGTGAAGCCGAATCCCAACGCGCCGACGGGGTGAGTTATTCACGAAACTGGCCGCGTTCCCGGGGGCGCAGCGCAGCATGAAATGATGTGCTGCAGACCCGGGATCGTAATGATCTCATCCGGGATACAAGCGTCTAAATCAGTTGAATTTCTGCCGGATCTCGGCGATGCCGCGCGCGAGGAGATCCTCGGCGACCTTCCCTTTGGCCGTCGTCGCGATGATCTTCTCCGCAGCCGCAACCGCGGCGTCGGCCGCGGCGGAGCGCACATCGGCAACCGCCTGCGCTTCGGCCTGGGCGATCTTGGTCTCGGCCATCTTGGTGCGCCTGGCGACGAAATCTTCCGCTCTTGATTTCGCTTCTGCCGCCAGTCGCTCGGCTTCAGCTTTGGCTCCGGCGATGATCGCTTGCGCCTCAGTTTCGGCGTCGCGCGCCTTGCGCTCGAACTCGCCGAGCAGCGTCTGCGCTTCTTCGCGCAAGCGGCGGGCCTGTTCCAGCTCCGATTTGATGCGAGCCTGACGGTGGTCGATGGCGTCGATCAGCTTGCGATGGACGCCGAGATAAGCGAGTAGCCCGAAGAAGCTGAGAAAGCCCAACGCCACCCAATTTTCAGCTTCGAGCATGGCTTTCTCTCAATGTTTACCGGTTTCGCTGAGTGCGGCGGCGACATCCTCGTCGCGCGGGCGCAGCCCGATCAGACGTTCGACGATCGCCGAAGCGGTCTCGGCGGCGATTGACCTTACATTGCTCATCGCCGCGCCGCGGCTTTTTGCGATCGATTGCTCGGCAGCGACCATCCGGTCGTGGAGTTGTGCCTCGAGCCGTTTATGCAGATCCTCGGTTTCGCGAGCCTGCTGCTCGCGCGTGGCGCCGGCAATGGCCTGGGCGCGGCTTCTCGCGTCCGCAAGCGCCTTTTCGTAAGCCGCATTCGCGGCGTTCGACCGCTCTTTCAAGTCCTCCGCCGCCGCAAGATCGTCGCTGATGACTTTACTGCGTGCCGCCATGATGCCGCCGATGCGCGGCAGCGCAATTCTCGACATCAGCACGTAGAGCAGGACAAAGCTGATCGCCAGCCAGACGATCTGCGACGGAAAGTGCTGGGATTCGAACGGCGGGAACTTGGCATGTCCCGCGGGAGCTTCGGTATGGGCGGTGGTTTCGGCCATGATGTCTGCCTTGGCAGCTGGCAGTTCGATTGTCCCGCCTTACAGCCCGAACAGCAACAACAGCGCGATCAGCAACGAGAAGATGCCGAGCGCTTCGGTGATGGCGAAGCCGAAAATCAGGTTGCCGAACTGACCTTGCGCCGCCGACGGATTGCGCAACGCTGCCGCAAGATAATTGCCGAAAATGATACCCACGCCGACGCCGGCGCCGCCCATGCCGATACAGGCAATACCGGCCCCGATATATTTCGCGGCGGTCGGATCCATGAGAACACTCCTTCTTTAGGTTGTAATGATTGGCCGTCAGTGGCCTGGGTGAATTGCATCATTCAGATAGATGCAAGTGAGAATGGCGAACACATAGGCCTGCAAGAACGCCACCAAAAGTTCGAGCGCGGTCAAGAGGACAACCATGATGAACGGCAGCGTGGCGCCGAACCAGCCGAGTATGCCGCCGCTGGCCATCATGATGATAAAGCCGGCAAAGACCTGGAGCGTGATGTGGCCGGCAAGCATGTTGGCGAACAATCGGACGCTGTGTGAAAC
>JBKPIZ010000069.1:0-16924 GCA_046730495.1 Pseudomonadota bacterium | reverse complement strand
CGCGGCATTGCCGGCGCCGAGGACAATCACATCTGCGACTTGCGTTGCCATCCGCGATTACTCCGCCGCCTGCGCGGCGCCGCCATGCGCTTTCGACCAGGCCGCCGGATCTTTCATGAATTTTTCGACTTCGCGGAGCTTGCTTTTGGCGAAAGTGCCGCTCTTCTTGGCCGCTTCTAAAACGTCCCACCAGGTGGCGAGGGAGTGCAGCGTCACGCCGAGCTCGCGCATGATTTGCTTTCCCTCAGGAAAGATATCGTAGAAGAAAAATACAAAGACATGCTCGACGATAGCGCCGGCCTCGCGCAGCGCTTTGCAGAAGTTGACCTTGCTGCGGCCGTCGGTGGTCATGTCCTCGACCAGGAGCACGCGATCGCCGGGCTCGATATGGCCTTCGATCTGCGCATTGCGCCCGAACCCTTTCGGCTTCTTGCGCACATATTGCATCGGCAGCATCAGGCGGTCGGCCATCCAGGCCGCGAACGGAATTCCCGCAGTCTCGCCGCCGGCCACGGCATCGAACTGCTCGAAGCCGACCTCGCGCATTAAGGTCGCTACGCCGAAATCGATCAGCTGCTGGCGCACGCGCGGAAAGGAGATCAGGCGACGGCAGTCGGTATAGACCGGGCTCGCCCAGCCGGACGTGTAGATGAACGGCTTGTCGGCCATGAAGCGAACGGCGTCCACTTCGAGCAGCATCTTGGCCGTCAGCTCGGCGACGACCGCTTTATCGGCGAAGCAGGTCATAGTGATTTTTCCATTCTAGGCGTCATTCAGGGCCGAGCGCAGCGAGGAGCGTGGAATCCATAACCACTGCCCATGAATATGGATTGCGGGTTCGCCACTTCGTAGCGCCCCGGAATGATCCCTAGAATACTGTCTCAACTCACTATCTTCCAGGCAATGGTCTCGCCGCCGCGGTAGACCAGCGCGCGCTCGTCGGGCCCAGCAACCTTGACCTCTTCCGGCGCCGTCCACGGCGTCTTCTCCAAAGTGATGGTCTCATCATTGGGCGGCATCCGATAATGCTTCGGGCCGTTGAGCGAGGCAAAGGCTTCGAGCTTGTCGAGCGCGCCCTCTTCCTCGAAGACTTGCGCGTAAGTCTCGATAGCGACCGGCGCATTGAACATGCCGGGGATACCGCTGACCGAAACTTTCTTGGCGTAAGGATGCGGCGCCGAGTCGGTGCCGAGGAAGTAGCACGGCTTCCCCGAAGTCGCGGCCTTGCGCAGCGCCGTCTTGTCGCGCCCGGTTTTGATGACCGGCATCACATACATGTACGGCTTCAAACCGTGGCCGAGCCAGTCGGTGCGCGTGAGCATCATATGATACGGCGTGATCGTGCCGCCGAGCTGCGGCGCCGCGCCGGCGACGAAATCGACGCCCTCCTTCGACGACAAGTGCTCAAGCGTCATGCGCAGGCCAGGAAATTGCTTGAGCCATTTCGACAACAGCCGATCGATGAACACCGCCTCGCGATCGAATATGTCGACGTCCGGAGCGACATATTCGCCGTGCATGAGAAACGGCATGCCGATCTTTTCCATGCGCTCCAACACGCGCGGAATCTTGGCATAGTCGGTGACGCCGAACGCGGAATTGGTCGTGGCATGCGCGGGATATAGTTTCACGGCGGTGAATAATCCGTCGCGAAAGCCGCGTTCGACATCGTGCGGATCGGTGTCGTCGGTCAGGTAACAGGTGATCAGCGGCTCGAACTTCGAACCCTTCGGCACCGCCGCCATCACCCGCTCGCGATAGGCCTTGGCGTCCGCCGTGGTGCGCACCGGCGGCACCAGATTCGGCATCAGGATGGCGCGGCCGAAATTCTTCGCCGTGAACGGCAAGACCGCTTTGAGCATTTCGCCGTCGCGAACATGCAGGTGCCAGTCATCCGGCTTGCGGATCGTTATGCGCGTGGTCATGGCAGGCAAACCTATCCGATCGGCGCCGCCGCGGCAGCGAATGTTTCCATCGGCGGCTCATCGATCATGGCGCCGGTGAGATCGGCAACGCGGGCAAAGCCACGCTTGGCGCACCATTGCTCGAGCCCTTCGATGATGGCGATCATTCCGGTCGGATTGCGGAAAGTCAGATAACCGATCATCACCGCGGTGGCGCCGGCCAGCATATATTCGACCACGTCTTCGACTTTGACGATGCCGCCGCAGCCGATGATCGGAATCTTCACCGCTTTGGCGCATTGATAGACCATGCGCACGATGATCGGCTTGATGCCCGGGCCGGACAGCCCGCCGAATTTATTGCCAATCGCGGGTCGAAACGTGTCGGTATTGATCTTGAGCCCCAGAATTGTGTTCGACACGACGAGCGCGTCGGCGCCGGCGCGCTCGGCGGCCTTGGCGACGGCAACGACGTCGCCGGCATTGGGCGACAATTTCACCCACATCGGCTTGCCGGTCGTGGCACGGATCAGCTTCACGACATTATATGTGTGCTCTTCGTGCAGGGCGAAGTTGCCGCCTTTGGGATCGCGCGTCGGACAGGAAATATTGACTTCGAGCACGTCGATCGCCGAGGTGGCGACGTCACGCGCCATCGCTTCGAAATCTTCGATCGTGGTCGCCGAGATCGAGCCGACGAGCGGTGGCGTGAATCGTTTGTAATCCGGGACCTGGTGTTGGAGGAAATAATCGATGCCCTTGGTCGGCAGGCCGATCGAATTGATCATGCCACCTTCGACCTCGGCGGCACGCGGCGGCGGATTGCCGGCGCGAAATTCCCGCGACACGGTTTTGGCCACCAGGGCGCCGAGCCGGTTGAGATCCATCACCTGGGCGAGGTCAGTCGAAAAACAACCCGACGCTGGCATTATCGGATTTTTCAGCGTCACCGCGCCGATCTTGACGCTCATATCTACCATCCGACCGCCTCCTGCACGAGATGACGTACTCCGCTCATTCCCGCGTAAGCGGGAATCCAGCCAATTCGGAAAAATCCAAACTCCGGGTCCCCGCTTTCGCGGGGACGAGCGGAAGCGCCTACCATCCGACCGCCTCCTGCAGATCGAAGACCGGACCGTCGATGCAGACCCGGCGCAGCTCCGGTTTGCCGTTCACTTCGAAAGCGCGCACACAGACGTAACAGGGACCAAGCCCGCAAGCCATCACCTGCTCCATCGCCACCTGGCCGGGAATATTGTGCGCCCGGCCGAGCCGCTTCATCAACTGGAACAGCCGGTTCGAGCCGCAGGTGAAGAAGGCGTCGGTGCGCTTCTCCACGATCAGGTCTTGCAGAATGCGCTCGACATTCTCGACCGCGCTCGTTCCATCGGTATCAAGCACGCTCACTACGTCACCGGCCTCGCGGAACAAAGAGTCGGCCATGACGAAATCGGGATTGCGCGCCGACAAGACCGCGGTGACGCCGCAATCGCGTTCGCGCGCCAATTGCGAAATCGGCCCGAGCGTAGCGATGCCGACGCCGCGGCCGAGCACGACGATGTGCCGCCAGGCCGGATCGAGCTTAAAGCCAACGCCGAGCGGGCCGACCATGTTGAGGTCGTCGCCCTGGCGCAGCGTCGCCAAGCCGCGGGTGCCGCGGCCGACGCATTTGTACAGAAATTCGATCCGGCGGCGCGGCCGGTCGATGCGATAGACGCTCTGCGGACGGCGAAAGAATAGTTCGCCGACATCAGGCGACGGACACAACAGATTGAAGAATTGGCCGGGCGTGACTGAAAGCGCCTTGGGGGAAGCCTCGACCACGAGGTGCTTGTATTCTGCATTCACCCAGTCGTGCGACAGAACCGGACACAGCGATTCCTCGGCCGGAATATGCGCGGCCGCGCTTTCGCCGACGGTGGCGTTCTTGCCGACGACAGTCGGCGCAGAGGCAAACGGTTCACCATTCATCGGTCGAAATCCTCGGGCGCAAGCCTCATGGCCGTTGTCGTCCAAAGACAGAAATGGACCGGCTTTGTCCCAGAATCAAGATTTATTCCAATTTTTGAACAGTTCAGATGCGAATGTCTTTCCAGCAAGTTAGTCGTCTTCCAGAGAACTCGAGCGGAAAACTATGCCGCGACGACTGCGGCGGCGGCCTCGGCGTCCGGCTGCCGGTAGGCTCTGAGCCGCGGCAACACGTCGGACGCGAACAGCGTCAGATTATCGATCGTCTGCGCATGCGTGAGTTCGCCGCCATGGGCCATCATCAAGAGATTGCCCATGCCGCCGCAATGTTCGCAGAAGTCGACGATCTGGGCGTAAACCTCATCAGGCGTACCGCAAAACAGGATGCCGGCAGCGATCAGGTCCTCCACGGTGGCGGCGTGCATGTTGATGCTACGGCCGTCCTTGGTGAAGCTGCGCGGCGGCGTCTCACCGCGCATGAGCCGCGCATTGTCTTCGGCCGGGAGATAGCCGGGCGGATTGCGGAACGGCAGATGCACGATCGAACTGGTGCGCAGATAGCCGGCGATCAGGTGGCCGCGCTTGCGCGCTTCTTCTTTGTCTTTAGCGGCGGCAACGAGGCCAAGATAAGCGAACCGGTCGGCGGTCGGCGCCCGTCCGAACTTCGTCAGATAGCTCTTGCGGTAGGCGTCGTAGATCTTGCGCGTGCCGTAGCCGGTGCCGAGCGTCGCCATCACGTAACCGCGCTCGCCGAGCACGCGCGCCTGCGTGGTGCTGCCGGTCGTCGACCAGACCGGCGGATGCGGCTCCTGCCACGGCCGCGGCCAGATGTTCACCTGGCGATAGTGGAAGTATTCGCCTTCCCAATTGAACGTCCCGTCATGGCTGGTCATCGCCTTGAGAATGAAATCGTGCGCCTCCCAAAACCTTTCCATCAGCTCGACCGGATTGCGATTGGAGGCGGCGATTTCGTAGGGGATGCCCTTGATGAAGCCCATGTCGAGTCGGCCGCGGGAAATGACGTCGATGGTCGCGAGTTCCTCGGCGACGCGCAGCGGATCGGGCCGGTGCCCGATCGGATAGCCGAGCACGAGCAGCCGCGCTTTCTTTGTGGCGCGCGCGAGCACCGACAATCCGACCACCACCGCCGATGACATGCAGGTGGCGCTCTGGTGATGCTCGTTGAGCATGATATCGAGCCCGATGTCGTCACAGGCCTGATATTCGTCGTAATAACGATGAAACAAATCCGCAGCGACGCGCGGATCGCATTTGCGGTTGGGCAGAATGACGCGCAGCGACCCGGAATGATCGTTCCATGTTGGGTAATAAGGCTGTTCGCTGAACTGATAGACTCGCATGGCCTATTTCTCGTCTATAAAACCTAAAACGTGTTGGGCGAAAATTTCCGGCCGCTCCTGGTGCGGAAAGTGGCCGGCGCGTGCGACGGTTTCGAACCGCGCGCCGGGAATCATCGCGCAAAAGGCGCGGCCGTAAGCTTCGCCGACCATGCGATCATGCGCACCCCACAGGAACAGCGTCGGAATGCGGATCCGGTGCAGCCGGCTTTTGAGCCGCGGATTGTGGAAATACGGGCTCCACGCAAAGCGCGCGGTGGCTTCGCGAGCGCGCGCCGCGGCGACGACTTCGGCCGGCGGCAGGGATTTGTAATCGCGCCGCCCGGCATTTGGATCGCAATAGGTGATTTCGAGATATTCCGGCTCGGTGAGCGCGAAAACGTCGGCGATGTCGCGGGTCTCGCGATCGCCGAGCTTGACGCCGACCGCATTGGCCATGATCAGACGCGAAAGCCGCGCCGTCGATTTCACCGCGATCTCGGCGGCGATCCAGGCGCCGAATGCCACGCCGACGAGGGTAACGTCGCCAAGATCGAGCTGATCGAGAAGGTCGAGATAGAAATACGACAAATCGTCGACGGTGTGCATGCCCTCGGGCACATCCGAGCGGCCGAAGCCTGGATGCGTCGGCGCGATGACATGCGCCGACTTCGCCAGCGCCTCGATCGCCGCCGCGGCCGGTTCGATGCCGTTTTCTGCATGCAGAAACAAGAGCGTCCGGCCCTTGCCACGCTCAATGACATCGATGCGCGTGCCTTCAACGACTACGCAATCGGTCGCGCTATCGGTCCTCTGCAGCATTTCCTCTCCGAGGCTTTTAAATCGCAGTTGATTGTTCTACCACGGCAAATCGACTTTGCCATTGCATGCCAGTCAAGGCAGGAGACGAAGAAATGAGTGACGGCGTCACGGTCCACAACGGCATCGCCTATGCCAATCACAATGGCGTCGAGCTTCTTGGCGACCTCTACCTGCCGAAAGACGCCGAAGCGGCGCCGGCTTTGGTCGCGGTCCATGGCGGCGGCTGGGTCGCCGGCGTGCGCGGCGCCTTTCAATATTGGGGGCCGTATCTCGCCCGCCGCGGCATTGCGGTCTTTGCCATTTCCTATCGGCTCGCGACCAAAACCAAGACCTTTCCCGAAGCGGTGCAGGACGTGCTCGCCGGCGTGCAATTCGCCCGCGGCAAAGCGAGCGCCTTTGGCATCAATCCGGGGCGCATCGGCCTTCTCGGCGCTTCGGCCGGCGCGCACCTTGCGGCACTGGCGGCGTTGAGCGGCAAGAAATTTCTCGGCGCCTATCCACATGATCCATTCGCCGCGACCGATACGAGCGTCAAAGCGCTGGTTGGCGTCTATGGCGTCTATGACATGCAGGCGATGTGGTGCTCGCTGCAGGTGCAAGACGGCCGCAACAGCGACAACAAAGTCGAAAAATTCATCGGCGCGCCGCCGATGGCGAACCGTCAGACTTATTTCGACGCTTCACCGGTCAATTACGCGACTTACGCTAACAATGCGCTCGGCGTGCTGCTTGCGACCGGCACTGAAGACGATCTCGTCGACCCGAAAACGCAGACCGAACCGTTCCAGCTCGCGCTCAAACAGGCCGGCTTTTTCGTGCGGCCCTGCATCGTTGCCGGCGCGCCGCATTACTGGATGAACGATCCGATCGAAGAGCCCGGCAGCCCGTCCGGATTTCTGGCGCCGCGGCTCGTTCGATTTTTGGCGGAGAGGTTGTGAAGCGCAACGAGGCTAGATTCCCGCTTGCGCGGGAATGAGCGGAAATTACGCCGGATTGGCCAAATTACTTCTTCTCCAACAACAGCGTTCCTTCCTTGCGCACGAGCGGCTGGATCGCGGCGGCGACCTTCGCCAATAGCCACGGCAGAAACACTTGCAACGTGACGTATTCCTCGCCGACGTCGATGGTGCCGCTCGCCACCTGACCGAGCGCGCGGACGCGGAACTGCAAGTGTTCGCCGGTCCAGATCTCCTCCTCGACCGCGAAAAAGTGCGCGTAGCTTGAACTTGCATTGCCAAGCCCGGTTTTCAGGCGACGCACCGCTTCGTCTTTGCCTAACCGGTGCGGAATCGAAACAATAAACGGCGCCGACATGACGTCTCCGCTCACAACCTTTGCGCCCCTCGCGCTCTATATGGGAGCCGCGGTGCGCGAGGAAAAGCCTCACTCGCCCTCCATCACCGGCAAGATGAGCGCGGAAGGATGTTCCGCCGAGTGATAGATCGTGTCGGCGCCGATCTTGCTCGGCACATAATAATGCGTCCACAGGACGTCGGTGATCACCGAGTCGCCGTTGACGATTTCGAGCCGCACGCGATTGCCCTTTTTGAAACGATGCGCCATCGGCTCGATCGAAATATCGAAGCGATAGACCTTTCCGGGCTCGATCGGCGCCGGCTCGGCGTGGCTGTGATAGGGCTCCACCTCGGTCGATTTGTCCGGATCGAGCGCGCGATGCGAGGCGCGCAGCCAGCCTTTGGTGATCCAATACGACGCCGGGTTGAGGCCCTTGCCGCGATCCTCGGTCGATTGCGGCATCTGCTCTGAGAGCTTGACGAAAAAATCCATGTCGTTGCGCGTCGATGAAGCGTAGAGCGTGAGCTTGATCGGACCGGCGATTTCGAGGTCCGCCGGCAGCGGCGCGGTGGTGAACGTCAGCACGCGCCGCGCCGGATCGGGCGCATTGTTCGGCCCGAAGCCGACAACGCCCATCATCCAGCCGGGATTGGGATAGCCGTAGGAAGTCTGCGCCTCGCCCGACGGCGGCCCGCGGGTGAGCGACCCATCGTTGAGCGACGTCACGCTGCCGGATTTGGCGGCGTCGAGATGCCAGCTGACATAACGCACGCCTTGCGGCGGCCAGGCCTCCGCCGCGCGCACCGCGTCCGCGCCGCGCACGAAATATTCGACCGCCGGACGCTCCTGATAGTCGGTCTGCAATCCCTTCAGGTAGTGATCGTAGAACGGCAGCAGCGGCGTTTCGTGCAATTCGCGACTGTTGAACTCGCGATTGGCAACGAAAGCGTTCACCGGCCCGATCATTTTCAGCTTTTTCGGTCCGCGGGCGCGGCGGAAGCCGTCGATATTGCCGCGGGTGTGCAGATCGATCTTGCCCCAGACGCCGATCGAATAAAGCGGCACTTCGATCTCGTGCAGGTGCTCGGCGGCGCAGCGTTCGCGCCAGAAATCGTCATAGTTCGGATGTTGCTGCACCAGAAGATTCAAGTCGCAGTCTGCTCGCGCGGATGTTCGCCATTGGCCGGATGGCGATTGATGATGCGATTTTGATTCCACCAATAGCTGCCGAAGAAATCGCCGAGCATGCCGCCCTGATAGACCGAGGCGCGATACGGGTCATTCAGGCCGTCGAAGGCGGCGATGCAGGCGAGCGATGGCGGCTTACCGATCGCCATCCACCATTGCAGCATGCAGAAATAGGATTGACCGATGCCGCCGACTTTGCCGTTCGACCACGGCCGACGGCCGAGCCATTCGATGACGTCATAGAGGTCTTTCTGCTCGTTACGGTCGAGGAAACGGAATTCGCCGCCCGATTTGCCGCAGCCGCGCACGTCCATCTGCGCGTAGACATAGCCGCGTTCGACATAGAGGCCGATCGGGCCGGTCTCGCGCCAGAGAAATTGCGGGGTCGCCGGCAGCGCATTGTTGTCATAGCGATAGGGCGAAGCACCGACCACGACCGGAAATCGGCCCTCGCCTTCCGGCATATACAGCGCGACCGCGATGTCGACGCCGTCATGGACGCGAATTTTGACTTCGCGCGGTTTGAGCTGCGGCTCCGCCATGCCTTCCTCCCAGTGTTTTGCCACGAGCATAGAGCACATCCCGCCTCGCGACAGCGGGCAAGCACCGACGTTTTCGCGGCGCGCCTTTTGCGCCCGAGCTATGATCCGGTGGTCCATGCCGAGCTCTAGCAGGCAAATGCCGGTGGGAGTATTTGCAAGGGTAGCTTTCGCTTTGCATTATGCGCGGCGCAAAACAGCGAATGCCGGGAGGACTTCAGTGCCCGCTCACACGTTTCTCAATCCGTCGACCATGCCCGCCACGCGCGGCTACACCCATGTGGTGGAGACGAGCGGGCGGGCGCGCACGATCTACCTTGCCGGCCAGCTCGGCATGACGCCGGACGGCAAATTCGCCGGCGCTCCGGGCGACTTCCGCGCCCAGGCGGCGCAGGCCTTCGAGAATCTCAAGCTCGGGCTCGCCGCGGCCGGCGCGGGTTTCGAGTACGTCGTCAAGGTCACGGTCTATTTCACCGACATGGCGAACCTGCAGACCTATTTCGAAGTGCGCGACCGGTATGTGAACACCAAAGCGCCGCCGGCCTCGACCGCGGTGCAGATTTCAAAGCTCGCGCGCGACGGCGCCTTGTTCGAGATCGAGGCGATCGCCGTGGTGCCGGCGTAAAAATCATCCCTCGTTCCACGGGAGGAGGAAGAGAGATCAATCATGCTGACCATTGACGCGCAGGTACATGCCTATGAGTGCAACCATCCCGGCCGGCCCTGGCATGCCGTATTGACCGGCCCGCCCGAGGTCACCGGCGACCAGATGGTGGCGGCAATGGATGCGGTCGGCGTCGATGGCGCGATCCTGGTTTCGGCGTTTACGATGTACCGCTATGACGCGAGCTATGCGGCCGCGGTGCAAAAGCGCCACCCCGATCGTTTTGCCGTAGTCAAGCCGGTCGATCCCGCCAATCCGGCGTCCGCCGAGATCCTTGCCGACTGGAAGCGCGCGCCGGGCGCCGTCGCCGCGCGCATGTTGCTGGTCCGCGGCGGCCTGACCGAAGATCCTGCCGACCCTGGACTCAATCGCGTGCTGGCGGAGGCCGCTCGGTTGTCGCTGCCGCTCAACCTGCACATTGCCGGACGGCTCGATCAGGGCATCGCACTTATCCGCAGGCATCCCGACGTGCAGATCGTAATTGATCATCTCGGTCTCGTGCAGCCGCACGAGCCGCCAGTGCCGAAGGAGCCGTGGGCGGAACTACCGAAGGTGCTGACGCTGGCGAAACTCTCAAACGTCGCGATCAAGATCAGCGGCGCTTGCACGCTGTCGCGTCAGCCATTTCCTTATAACGACATCTGGGATCCAGTCTGCCGCGTCATCGACACGTTCGGCATCGATCGATGCCTATGGGGCACCGACTGGACCCGCGCGGTGAAGTTTCTCACCTATGCCCAAGGGGTGGACGCGTTCGGCGCCACCAACCGCATTTCGAACAGCGATAAGGTCAAGCTGATGGGCGGCACGCTCGCGCGCATCTACGGCTGGTCGCCGCTCGCATAGGACCTCGCCCGGACCCGCGCGATCCGAGAGTTGATCTTCCCAACGAAAGAAATTCACACGAGAGATGAATAGCCCGACCCGGCAGGTCAATGCTCAGTAAGACCCAACTTTGAGCTCGGCCGCATGGCCGATCGCGTCCCTGCAGAACCGACCGAGCGCAGCAAAATGTTTTTTCATGCACAACAGGATGCGGCCGGCTCCCGGCCGCACGGCGGCACATTGCTGCCCGATATCCGCCTTGCAGGCTTCACGCACGATGGCGGTCTGCACCAGCGCCGTCCGGCATTGTTCATGGAAATCCTGGAAATGCGACTCGATGCATTCGGCGAGAAAATTTCGCTGCGGTTGTGCGGCGTGACAGAACTTTGTCACGTCGCGGGTGCAAGCCGCTATGACCATGACATATTGCCCGAAAGCCGCCGGGGTCGAGAGCAGGAGCAACAATGTCAAAGCCAACGCCCTGGCCATGTGAACTCCGAAAGCTGGGATGGCGACCAATGCATGGCGAGACCAGTGCACGGCCGGATTGGACGCTATAAATTCCCGATCGGGGACAGCAGGCTATCACTTAGGCTCCCACTCAATGACAGAAAAATTACGTGCAAATCCGTTCTACTGCCCTCATTGCGCGGCAAAGTACGCGCTGGTGAAGGTCGAAGCCCTATCGCCGGTTGACGCGACGGTGCGTTGCATCAGTTGCGGCGGGCCGCTCGACGGCCGGGAAAATACTTTCATTCTCAAATACTTTCTTGTTGAACGCCCGCGCCACGATCAACAGCAGGCGCAGTCCGGCCGATAAGTTCCGCTCCCTGGCGCGAGCGTCGCTTTTCCGAAATTTTTCTGTGTTTTGATCCAGCGCAACGGCTGACGCGCGATTGCGGTTCATCATCGAACGCTTACGCCTTTGTGTTGTTTACCGATCATCCCGCGAGCTTTTCCGATGCACGGAACCGCGCCCGTCCCGCACAAGGAAATTGAGATCAAACTCGAAGTTGCGCCCGCTAACTTGCCGGACCTCAAAAAGATTCCGTTTTTGAGGACGGTTAAGCCGACGCCGAAGAGCGGTACCCAAGTTTCGGTCTATTTCGATACCGACAAGCAAAAGCTTCGGAAGAGAGGGCTGATGCTGCGGGTGCGACGCGAGGGCCGCCGCTTCAGGCAAACCATCAAGGCGACCGCCCATTATGGCGACTTTGAGCGCGACGAGTGGGAAGCCGAAATCGCGGGGAACGAGCCGGATTTGAACGAGGCCAACGGCACCGCGCTCGAACCGCTTCTGACCAAGAAGCTGCGCCGGGGCCTCAAGCCGGTGTTCGAGACGCGGGTGCGGCGTACGCTCTATCCACTCGTCGACAATACGCATGCGATCGCACTGACCGTGGACCAGGGCACGATCGACACCGGCACGCGTTCGCAACCATTGTGCGAGATCGAACTCGAGCTTAAGCGCGGCAGCGCCGTCGATCTGTTCGATGTTGCGCGCGAGTTGACGCAAAAGCTGCCGGCGCGGCTTGCGGTCAAGAGCAAATCGGAACGCGGCTACGAGATTCTCGACGACGAACAAGAGCAGCCGGTCAAGGCCATTTCAATCGATCTGCAGGCCGGGGGCGGCGCGCGCGAGGCCTTCAAGGCGATCGGTCTCGCCTGCCTGAAGCAAGTGATCAACAACGAGCCGGCCCTGCTGCGGGGTGACCCCGAAGGGGTGCATCAAATGCGCGTCGGATTGCGCCGGCTGCGCGCGGCCATGTCCTTGTTCGCCGTGCTTCTACG
Source organism: Pseudomonadota bacterium (assembly GCA_046730495.1). GTDB lineage: Bacteria > Pseudomonadota > Alphaproteobacteria > Rhizobiales > Xanthobacteraceae > BOG-931. The sequence goes on along the minus strand of JBKPIZ010000069.1, from coordinate 4,590 downwards.
CGATCCACAGACGGCCGCCATCAAGAACGAACTCAAATGGCTGGCCGGTGAGCTCGGCCCGGCGCGTGAGCTTGAAGTCCTTCTGAACCGCGTTGTTGCGCCGATGAAGCGGCGCCGCCGACGCTGGCGCGGCATGCCGTCGCTTTCGCACGAATTCGCGGATCGGCGCGATGCCGCACTGTCGCGCGCGCAAGCGGCCGTGCAGTCGGCGCGCTTTCGCACGCTTACGCTGGACGTGGCGATGTGGCTCGAAGCCGGCCTATGGACGAAGCCGCAGGACGACCTCGTCCGCGACCGCGGCGATCTACCGATCGAGACGTTCGCGCTCGAGCAATTGGTGCGGCGCTGGCGCAAGGTGCGCAAGAAAGGCCGTATACTGGCAGAGCTCGATGCGCGCAGCCGCCACAAGCTCCGCATCCAGACCAAGAAGCTGCGTTATGCGGCGGAATTCTTCGCCGCGCTGTTCACGACCAAGCGGGCGCGCAAACGGCGCAAGCAATTTCTTCCCGCGCTCGAACGTCTTCAGGATGGGCTCGGCGACCTCAACGACATCGCCGTGCATGAAAAGCGCATCGCGGCAATGGGTGTGCACCGGCGGCGATCAAATCCGAGCCGCGTCTTTGCCGCCGGGCTGCTTACCGGGCGCGAGGACGCGCGCATGGACACGGCAATGACCGCAGCGACGCAAGCCTATGCGGACTTGGCCGAGGTCAAGCCGTTCTGGCGCTGATTGAATCGATGGCGCTTGAATACCCGCCTAAGACGCCTTACACGCGACTATGGCTTGCGGCGGCGTCCGCTCGGCAACCGATGGCGGCGCAAAGACCGCCAAATAGGCGTCGCTGCCCGCGAGCCGATCGAAACTGATCTGACGATATCCCACCGCGGCAAGCTCACATTGTAGAAGATTTGGCGGCGTACCATGCGCGGATGTCGGCCCATAAGCGTCGAGGATACCGACCCGCGCGCCGGGCTTAAGGGCAGGAACGAGATTGTAGAGTAGACCATAGGGCTGGGCGATCTCGTGATACATGTGCACCAGAATCGCAATGTCGAGCGAATCCGCTGGCAACCGCGGATCGTGCGGCTCACCGCGGCTGATGACGACGTTTTGCAAACCGCGGGCGCGACGGCGCAGGTCCTGCAAATATTCTGGCACGATGTCTTCGGCGATGATGCGGCCCTGGGGACCGACGATGGGCGACAACCGCACGACGTAGTAACCGCTGCCTGCGCCAATGTCCGCGACAGTCATCCCGGATGTGATGCCGAGAAGATGCACGAGCTGGCGCGGTTCGCCAGCGTCGTCGCGCTCCTTTTCGTCGTGCCAGATCGGGCTGACAATGTCCGCCACCGGGCGATCGGGTTTTGGAAACGCCGCCGCAGGCGCGCCCGGTCCCGCCAGAAATTCCCGCGCCGCGAGCGATATCGCGAACGTGGCGAAAAAGACGGCGGCAATTGTCATTTGCATCAGGCCGCGAACGTGGCCGCGCTGCTGCCCGCGATTCGGTCGGGAACCTAGCCAATCGGCTGTCTTGAGTTCCAGCAAAATTTCCGAGCGCCGGATTTGCTGCAGTCCCATTCCGCCGGACGCAAATTCCTGCTGTAATGCGAGGCCGCAATTTCTTTTTTGAATGTCTATGCTCATTGGTCGCATGGCCTTAAGACCGCGGGAGACAAATCAATGAGAAGCCGATCAATAGCGGCCTTAGCGGCCATGCTGGTCAGTGTGGGCCTTTGCGGCAGCACCGCCAACGCCACCATGGTTGGCGCGCCAGCAAAAATTGCCGTGAAAAAGAGCCCGATTGTGTGCGGCTATTTGGGCTGCGTTCGGACCTATCCGTGGGCGTTTCCGTGTCAATATTACAGCTCCTATTGTTATCTCTATGGCCCGCCGTATGGCTGGCATGGCTATTGATCCCCGCAACTGAATCTCATCGTTGGAAGATCGAAGCGGCCCGGTGACGCGCAGGCCTTTTTTGCGCCATCCGCAAAATTAACGACCGGACCGGGCGTCATCCCTGGCGATCGATCGGCAGCGCCGAGTTCCAATCTCCAGGCGGCGGCGCCGACGACGAGGACCTCGTCACGAACGCGCATGGCGCATCATCAGACCAAACATCCCAAAAAGATGTTCCTGTCGGCAAAGGGCACCCACCACAAGCCTCTAAAAACCAGTTCCCATATGCAGACGATGCCCAAGCAACAAACAAAGCAATAAACTCCAAACAAGCGCAAAGCCTTGGACCTCCGGCGTGGGGTCCGAGGCTTTTTTTATTTCGGCCTTTGCGATTCGATTTTCAAACTCACGCGGCCCCAAGGTCTTCGCCTTGAGCAGCGGTCTGTTGCATCAACCTACGAAGCCCATCTCGGGTGCTTAATCGCGGCGCCCAGCCCAGACCGATCAATGCCGACGGATCGGCGACCAGCGAGCCCGACATGCGCCGGTAGCTCTCTGCCTGGCCCACGGAGCGAAGCAGAAATTCCAGCAATGCCGGCGACATCGGAAATACTTTGCGGCGGCGTCCCAGCCCATCGCGCATGGCCGCGATCATTTCCGCAACTGTCAGCGCCTCCGCATCGGCAGCAAGGAACGGCCGCCGTAGACTTCCCGGCGCTTTCAGCACGGTCTCGATCGCCGCCGATAGATTTTCCAGCGCAAGCAGCGAGCGCCGGCCGCCGAAGCTGCCAAACGGCAGTGGCCAGGGCGAGTGCGCAAGCCGCATGAGTTGTGCGATGTTGCCTTTGACGCCAAGTCCGTAGACCAGAGCCGCCCGCAGCGACACCCAGTCGAGGTCGAGCTCGGTCAAGCCGCGTTCCGCTGCGAGCTTGGACCTTCCATAAGCATCGGTTGGAATGGGATCGTTGGCCTCGGTCAATACCGTTTCGGCCGTTGGTCCGCTTTGCGCGCGAATTGAAGACAGAAAGACAAAGCGCTTGGCGCCGGCTCGCCGCGCCGCACGCGCCAGCCCGATCGTTGCCTCAGTATTGAGCAACCGATAGTCGTCTTCCGGAATGCCGGACATGCCGTGCGTGAACCCAGCGGAGTGGATCACCGCATCCACGCCCTCCAGCGCGGCGGACATGTTGCGCGGCCGAGCCAGGTCACCTATGACCGCGCTCGCGCACGGTATGGGCATCGAAGACGGCTGGCGCAGCAATACGCGCAGCCGGTAGCCGCGCTTCGGCAATTCACGCAATAAATATTGCCCGATGAAGCCGGTGGCGCCCGTAAGCGCAAGGAGCATTGAAGCCTCTTCAGCAGTGATCGCTCTGCGACACTCACGCCCGCGCCATTGAATCTGCGCGTCGCGTCGCTACGTACTGCGCATTAGGTCGGGCCGGGCGGCCCCATCCCCGAAACGTTGCCGCCCGGCTTAGAAACCTAAATGAGGCAACAAACTTCGTACCCCCAAGCGCGTAAGTGGTCTTGGGGTTCTTTTTGTGGCAACCCAAAGCGTCCATTGCGATTCTTCCTGGCTGTGGTCATGCGGCCACAGCCTTTCGCCAACTGCACCGTAATTTTTCATTAGCTGCGCTACGACCGCACTTTGAATACGACATCGTGCTCCCGCGTGTGCTCTATCACCTTCAGCCCGAAATCGTCTTTTGGTCCCACTTCAGCGACCGGCGCATGATCGACCTCCAGGGATTCGACCTTTTGCGTGAAATCGGTTGTGTGTCCCCAGACGTGAATGACATCGCCAACGCGCAGCGTAGCTCCAGCTTCGAGCTGAATGACCGCAACTGAAAGATGACTGAAATAGTGGGTGACGACGCCGATCCGTTGCTCTGACGCGGCTTCCTTTGCAGGGCGACTCGGCGCGGTTGTGACGGCTTGCGGAGCGCGTCCGCTGATGCGCCTCGGTTTACCGGCCGGCTTCGCTGGCCTGGCCTTCTTTCGTGATGCTGGCCGAAGCGGCGCCTTCTTTCGTGACGTCTTGATTTTTTTGACGCTCTTTTTGCGTGCGCCTTTGCTGACGGGCGTTTTCTTGCGCCTAGCCTTGGCTTTGCCTTTTACTTTTTTCCTTGTCGCCATTGCAGCCTCCTGACGCTCACTGCATTTCGGCTCTCGATCGCTCCTACTATCCCCCCAAAGCGCGCAAAGAAAAAGAGAAGAAGAGCGCTCGTCGACCTACGCGCGATATCAAGCGCGCGGGATCGCCTGCAATATCCGCCACGTTCTCGGGAACTTTTCGCTAACCGGCGATCAATTGTCGCCGGCGGCAAGCGGAACGGACCTATGAGACGAGGGTTGCCGACCCGCAGTGTTTTTAAATCGAAAAATGGTTCGTGAACGTTGCATAAAAAACACAGGTCGGGTCGCCGACTCGGGTTAGTTTACACGCTGGCGGATGACGGGTTCGGGGGGATCTATGTCTAGCGCCTATTGGCCGGCTGAGATGCGTGAGGACGCGATCGTCGCGTTCCTTCTGTTCTGCCTCGAGATTTATCAGGCAGAGCAGCAACGTAAACGAAAGCTGCACTAACGCGATTTCGGGTGTTGCTGCAGGCTCGGGCAAATCCTGCTGGCGGGCCACATATGCTTTAGTGCAGCCCGCCAGCAATTCCTCTAGCGATGTTTTACCG
>JBKPIZ010000068.1:0-5323 GCA_046730495.1 Pseudomonadota bacterium | reverse complement strand
GGATGAGGTAATCCCGAAACAGCAGTTGATCCCAGTGTTCCTGAAAGCTTTTCTCCACCATGTGGATGTGATGGGTGCGCGTGCGCGTCCGGGGCTCACGCTTGATGAACCAGGCATAGAACGGCGGCCCATCGTCGCCATGCGTTGGGCGCCAGAAATAATCGTAGCCCTGCGCTTCGAGCACGGGCGCGATGCGGATGCGAGTTTCCCCCAGGTCGGTCACTTCGACCAGGATATCCACGATTGGTTTCGCGGCCAGACCCGGTATAGCCGTGCTGCCGAAGTGCTCGATGCGCCGCACTAGATCGCGAGGCAAGCAGGCGAGCAGGTGCGCCTTCTCCCGGCGAAAGCTCTCCGGCCATGCCGGATCATACGGAACAATCCTTATCTCCTCTTGCACGACACGCGCGACGCGTTGCGACCGAGAATCCATTTTCCACATCCGAACGCCACTATAAATCCGCCCATCACGCGAACTGTGTCCGGGCGTGATTTTCGAGAGTTGCGCGATTTCGTGAAGCTAACCTGCTGAAAACAGGCAAGATTGATAGCTTGACGTTCAATTTCAAATTGCAATATAAACATAGCGATCTGAAATATAGAGTATGACGCTGGGCGAAAAAATCCGGTACCTGCGCGAAGTCGAAGGTTCCCTGCGCGAACTGGGGCGCCCTATGACCCAGCAGGAAATCGTGCGTGCCGTGAAGAGCGAACTCGGCAAGAGCATCAGCCAGTCGTACCTGTCGCAGATCGAGCGCGGTTCGCGCCGCCATATGACGCAGTCCTCGCGCACCCTGCTGGCGAAGTTCTTCAAGGTGCACCCTGGGTTTCTGGTGGATGACCCGGAGGGTTATCACACCGAGCTGACTTCCGACTTGCGCACCACGGAGGGGAAGCTCGACGTCTGGTTGTTGCAGGGCTCAGAGCGCTTCGTAAGCGATCGCGAGGTGAGTAACGTGCTCATCAAGTGCGCACGCCACAAAGACACCCGCAGTTGTTTCCTGTTGCTGGGCGCGATTCTCGACACGCCCGGGTTGGCCGAGCGCTTGCTTGAGGCGCTTGATCCCGGCGCCGTGCGCAATCATCGCAGTCGTAGAGCCGTGGAAGGGAGGCGGATCCAGTGACCTGGGCGAACTTTTATCTGGTTTGTTTTGCGGTCGGCTTTGCCTTCAGCGTGATCTCGTTTCTGGGCGGCGGTACGCGCTGGCGCTTTCACCTCCCGCACCTTCCGCATGGCGCCGGGCACGTTCCGATCGGCGGACATGCGCCCGTCGGCGCTTCCGGTGGTAGCGGGCATGGAGTGGGAGCCCATGCCACGGCCGTTGCGGGACACCCCGCATCCGTGCCCAGCGGACCGGTGCGCGCCGCGACCGACCTGTCGATTTCGCCGTTCAACTTCGTCACTTTCACGGCGTTTCTGGCATGGTTCGGTGGAACTGGCTACCTGCTCACTCGCTATTCGAGCGTGTGGTTCGTGATGGGGCTGGGCATCGCGCTGATCAGCGGCTTGGCCGGCGGAGGCATCGTGTTCCTGTTTCTGAGCAAGGTGTTGACCTCCGAGGAGGAGAACATGGATCCCGCCGACTACGAAATGGTCGGCGTGCTCGGCCGCACTTCCATTCCGATTCGCGAAGGCGGCACCGGCGAAATCATCTACTCGCAGGCCGGCACGCGCAGAACCTGCGGCGCCCGCAGCGAGGAAGGCATCGCGATCGCCAAGGGAGCGGAGGTGGTCGTCACGCGCTACGAGAAGGGAATCGCCTACGTACGCCTCTGGGCCGAGATGTCGGGCGAAGAGGAAACATCAGCCGAGTCGGTGCCCTAAAGAATGGAGCGACGGGCGTCCCCGCCCGTCGACTGCGGGAGCGTCGCATAACGCACGACCTCAGTGGTCGAAAGAAAGCAAAGAAGGAACGGGACTTTAGCTCGAGAGGGAAGCATGAAGCGCAAACTGTTCGCCATCCTGATCGGGTTGATGTGGCTGGCTCTGCCACTCACCGCTTTACGCTACGCGCAGGTCTGGGACCAGCTCCCGGCGCGCATGGCCACGCACTTCGGCGCGAATGGGCAGCCGAATGGCTGGATGCCGCGCGCGACCTCTCTCTATTTCGGACTCGGCCTCACCGCATTCGTGTTGATCATCTTCACCGTCATCACGGTGATCCTACTGAAACAGAAAGCAGAACCTGACACTGCCTCGTTCGCGTTGCTCGGCTTTTTCTATTTCATGACGGGCTTCATCTTCTACGTGAACAACAGCATCATTGAGCACAACCTTACCGGAAATCCCATCGCGGTGGCGCCGTTCATGTTGGGGGTGCCGGTCGCAATCGTCCTGTTCGTAGTGATTTACATGCGCGCCCAGCGCGGTGAGGCGCTTCCCAACAGCCCAGTCCTCGCGGAAGAAACTCACGACGCGAAGGGCTTCTCGATCCTGTTTCTCGCTCTGGCAGCGCTCGAGTTCGCCATTGCGATTTCAATTCCAGTGCCCGGCGTGCGCGTCGCGATGAGTCTGATTGGCGTGCTGTTTCTGCTGATCGCGGCCCTTGCGTGGGATGGTTTCCACTACCGCTTCACGCCGGCCGGCCTCGAAATCAGCACACTCGGCCTGCGGCTGCGCTCGATTCCTCAATCGCAGATTGCCAAATATCGTCCGGAGAAATGGATGGCGCTGCGCGGCTACGGCATTCGCGGCCTGGGCAACACGCGTGCCTACGTTTGGTGCAACAGCGTGGTGCACATCACCACCCTCGAAGGCGAAGTTTTTTTGGGAACGAACGATCCGGCGCGCACGGTGCGCGACCTGGACACCATGAAGCAGTATGCGCATTCATAACGGCCTTACAGTTCGGCTCGAATTGTGACAGGAGGCGATATGTCGTCGTTAGGGTTACCAGTTGAAGCGTGGGTCATTATCGGTCTTGGGGTTTTAGCCCTGATGCTGCTGATGAGCATGTTAGCCCGGCTTTATCGCAAGGCCGGCCCACATGAAGCGCTCATCGTCTACGGATTTCGCGGTACCCGCGTGGTGCAGGGCCACGGCACGATCATTTTCCCGATGATCGAGAACTGCCGCGACCTTTCGCTCGAACTTATGTCGTTCGATGTGGCGCCGCAGCAGGATCTCTACACCAAGCAGGGCGTCGCGGTGACGGTGGAAGCCGTCGCGCAAATCAAGGTGAAGAGTGACCGCGAATCGATTCTCACCGCCGCCGAACAATTCCTCACCAAGACCGACCAGGAGCGCGAAGGCTTGATCCGCCTGGTCATGGAAGGCCACCTGCGCGGCATCATCGGCCAGCTCACGGTGGAAGAGATCGTGAAGCAGCCGGAAATGGTGGGCGACCGTATGCGAGCCACCTGCGCCGATGACATGAACAAGATGGGCCTGGAGGTGATCTCGTTCACGATCAAAGAAGTGCGCGACAAGAATGAGTACATCGCGAACATGGGCAAGCCGGATGTTGCGCGCATCAAACGCGACGCCGACGTGGCCACCGCCGAGGCCGAGCGGGACACCGCTATCAAGCGCGCGGTCGCAACCCGGGAAGCCGCCGTCGCGAAAGCGCAGGCCGATCAGGAGCGTGTGCTCGCAGAAACGCTGTCGCAGGCCAAGCAGGCCGAAGCCCAGCGCGACCTCGAGGTGAAGAAAGCGCAGTACCTCGAAGTCACCAAGAAGCAGCAGGCGCAGGCCGACAAGGCCTATGACATCCAGGCTAATGTCATGCAGCAGCAGGTCATCGCCGAGAGTGTGCGCGTGCAGCAGGTCGAGAAAGAAGGCCAGGTGAAGGTGCAGGAGGCGGAGATCGCGCGCCGCGAGAAAGAACTGATCGCGACCGTGTTGAAGCAGGCCGAAATCGAGCGGCAACGCATCGAGACGCTCGCCGAGGCCGAGAAGCAGCGGTTGATGGCAGAAGCCGAAGGTCATGCTTCCTCGATTCGCCAGCAGGGCGAGGCCGAAGCCGAGATCATCTTCAAAAAAGGTGAGGCGGAAGCGAAGGCGATGAACGTCAAGGCCGAGGCCTTCCAGGAATACAACCAGGCCGCGGTCATCGACAAACTGCTCACCGGCTTGCCAGATGTGGTCAAGGCGCTGGCCAGCCCGCTGGCCAATGTCGACAGGATCACCGTGGTTTCGACCGGCAACGGCGACGCTGCCGGGCTGAACAAGATCACCGGCGACCTGACCAAGATGGCCGCGCAGGTGCCAGCGTTGTTCGAAACGCTGACCGGCATGAACATGGGCGACATGCTCGGCAAAGTCCGGCAGATCGGCGACAAAGCGGCGAAGCCGCCGGAAAACGGCGGGACGAAGTAGCGGGGAGCGCTACGTGACAACGCAAACGATGCTGCGATGCGATTGCAACAGCCGGCGGGACGCCGGCGCCACTTGTGGAGCGACGGGCGTCCTCGCCCGTCGTACCACGACCCTAAGCACTAGCACGCTTCAAGCTAAGAGCTAATAGCGAACAGCCAATAGCTGAATTCAAGAACTGAGGTGTTCTATGGCACTACTGGAGCGAGTTTCCACATTAGTCCGAGCAAATCTGAATGACCTGATCGATAAGGCCGAAGATCCGGAGAAAATGATCAAGCAAGTTATCCTCGACATGCAGAACCAGCTTCTGCAGGTGAAGACGCAGGTGGCAATCGCCATCGCCGACCAGCACCTGCTCGAAAAGAAGCAGAAAGAAAACGAGGACAAAGTGGCGGAATGGATGCGCAAGGCCGAGCTGGCCGTCGACAAGAAACAGGATGACCTTGCCCGTGCCGCGTTGCAGCGTGTCGAGAGCTATCGCGATTTGAGCGGCAGCTTCGCGCAGCAGGTCACAGATCAGAAGGCCCAGGTCGAGAATTTGAAGATCGCGCTGCGCCAGCTCGATCAGAAGCTCGCGGAAGCGCAAGCCAAGGCGGATCTGCTGATCGCGCAGCATCGCCGCGCCCGCGCCGTCGGCAAAGCCAGCGACGCCAAGATCAACATCGGCGATGGCTCGAAAGCCGCGGCCTTCGATCGCATGAAGCACAAAGTGGTGCGCGAGGAAGCGGTCAGCCAGGCCAAGGCCGACATCGCTGTCGACGACGTCGAAGACCGCCTGGCCGCACTCGAAAAAGAAGATCGCATCGAGCAGTTACTGGGCGAGTTGAAGGCGAAGCGGAGGGCGTAGTGGTTCGCCGACCACTACAAGCGAGACATCCTATTCAAACGCGGGTGGGAGTCTTTGCATTTGGCATGCTAGCGGCCTACTCTGGCTGGGCATTGCTCCGCGGCGGTGTTTTTGCCTACCATAACCACCACCGCATGGAGGTCTATTCCCCCGAACTC
>JBKPIZ010000067.1:0-8751 GCA_046730495.1 Pseudomonadota bacterium | reverse complement strand
CCGCCCTTTGGTGGGGGCCGGGTTGGGCGCGCCCGCCCCCGACCAGCTGGTTCATCGAGCCCACGTTCAGGCTCGCCGGCACCGAAATCGTGATGACGGTGTTGGAAACGCGCGCGATGGGCAGCAAGTCGGCCGGCTTGTACGGCAGGTGGTCATGAAGGAACGGGTGCGCGGTGAAAGAGGAGGTTGGGGAGAACAGCAATTGATGGTCGTCACGCGCGCTGGCGAAGGAATTGATGGCAACAATGCCATCGCCGCCGGGCCGGTTCTCGACCACGACCGGTTGACCCCATCGCTGGCTTAAGCGATCCGCGAACAAGCGCGCCCCGATATCGGCGCCGCTGCCCGGCCCGAGCGTCAGGATGAATTTCACCGGCCGCGTCGGCCAGGTCTGATCGGCCGACGCCGGGCTGGACAAAAATGATGCGCTGAGCGCGATGAGTGTCGCGACGGCAATTGCGAGGCCTGAACCGAGTGCGCGAGCCGTGGGCAGTTTCAGATGCATGATCTCCTCCGCTTCACAACTTTTTTATTCGTGCCGGCCCGGCTCAGCTCTCCAAGCCGGTCGGTACATTTTTATTCTCGCTTACAAGTTTCATCCCCGCGGCGAGCGCCATGGTTTCGGCGAGCGCGGCAAAATCCTTCTGCAGATAATCTTGCGGATCTTTTTGCAGCATCGCGGCGCCAAAATGGCTCTGCAGCACTTCATGCGTCGCCGCCGTGACCGGCATCGGCACGCCCATTTCGCGGCCGAGCTCGAGTCCGAGATCAAGGTCTTTGCGCAACAGCTCCGGGGTGAACGTCGTGGTCCAGTCGAGATTGACCAGTGCCGGAGATTTGTAGCGGGTGAACATCGAACCCATCACCCCATTATTAAGGAAAGCAAGAAATGCGTGCCGCGGCACGCCCATTTTGTTGGTGAGCAGCGTGATCTCGATCAGGTTTTCAATCACCACCCCAAGCATCACATTGTGCGCGATCTTGCACACACGCGCCAATTCGCCTTCTCCGACATAGGATACGCCGCGCGGTGCGAAGATCTCGATCAAGGGCATCGCGATTTTGCACGCATCTTCGGCACCCGACACCACGGCCGAGAGTTGGCCGGCTTTGATGACCTTGGCATTGCCGCTGACTGGCGCAGCGACGAAATCGGCGCCGAGCGCTTTGAGCTTGTTGCGGATCGCCGCCGATTCTTCCACGGCGATGGTGGAGCAATCGACGACCACCGGCGGCATTCTGCCGCTGCCGGCGGTGACACCGTCCTTGCCATAGAGCACGTCCTGTACGTCCGCTCCGGTGGCGACAATTGAGAACAGCACGTCGACCGATTTCAGATCTGCCAGGCGATCGACGATTTTGCCGCCGATTTTCGCCAGCGGCTCCGCCTTGGCGCGGGTGCGATTCCAGATTGATACATCATGGCCGGCTTTGATGAGCCGTTCGGCCATGGGAAATCCCATGCGACCCATGCCGATCCAGCCGATTTTTTGTGTGTTGCCCGTCGCCATCGTCAAGCTCCCTTGCGGTTCCGCGCTGTCCTAGCACAGCACGCGACCGCTGCAACGTCACCAAGGACGCGACGCTTGTCGGCACATTAGCGATAACATTATGCTCGCGAGGTGATGCATGATGTCGTCGAGAATTTCGTAGGCGTCGCCGCCCGCGACAGCCACTTTTGGCGCGCCTGGCGCAATGCCTATCCCTTCATTATTGTGGGCGCCTTGTGGGAGGCCGTAGCGCATCTCGGCATCTTCCCTGTCCAGTTTTTTCCGCCGCTGGAAACAATCGGCGCGGCTCTGGCGCGGCTCACGGCCAGTGGCGTTCTGCCGCATCACGCTTTGGACACGCTCGTGCGGCTTACCGCCGGTTTTGCGCTGGCTGCTTGCGTCGGCATTGCGGCGGGCGTGCTCATGGGCCGCTCGCGCCGGGCGGAGGATATTTTGTTGCCGCTGGTGAGCATCGGCGCTCCAATTCCCGGTCTCGCCTATGCACCGTTGTTTCTACTGTGGTTCGGGCCGGGCAATATTCCCGCCGTCGCGCTGGTCGGCTTCGTCTCCGCCTTTCCGGTCATTTACAATTCCTGGACCGGGGTGAAAGCGGTGAAGGAGATATGGCTGCGTTCGGCGCAGGCTATGGGCGCCGACGATCGCCGACTGTTTCGCCATGTCGTGCTCCCGGGCGCGATGCCCTATATCGTCACCGGATTGCGACTCGGTCTCGCCCAGGCTTGGCGCATTCTGGTTGCAGTCGAGATGCTCGCCGCCGTGCCGTGGGGCCTGGGCTGGCTGATTTTCGGCGCGCAGGAATTTCTCAACACCGACGTGATGCTGGCCGGTATCGCGGTGATCGCGCTGATCGGGCTCGGGCTCGAGAAGCTTGTATTTCAGCCGCTGGAAAACTTCACCGTCGTGCGCTGGGGCATGATGACATGATGACCGCGCCGGCGTTTTCAGAGCGCTGGATCTCGTTGCGGCGCGGGGTGCTGACGCTGATTATCGCCGCGGCGCTCTATGACGCGCTCGCCCGCAGCGGCTATTTCCCGCAAGCCTTGACGCCCACGCTTCCCACCATCGCGCACACGCTGGTTGCTTCGCTCGCCGACGGCACCATGATTTTGCACGCCGCCGCCACGCTCTATCGCGTGCTGATCGGCTTTGGCTTTGCCGTCGCGATTGGTTTGCCCTTGGGCGTGCTGATGGGCCGGTTCCGGCCGGTGGAAAATTTCGTGCTGCCGTTGATGAGTGCGCTGATGCCGATCCCGTCGCTGGCCTGGGTGCCGGTCTTCATCCTCTGGTTCGGGCTCGGCAATACCGTGAGCGTCCTCATCGTTTTCTATGCCGCGCTGTTCCCGATGCTGCTCAATACCTGGTCGGGCGTGCGCGCGGTCAACCCGATCTGGCTGCGCGCGGCGAGCGCCATGGGCGCGAACGAACACGCGCTATTCTGGAAGGTCATCATTCCCGGCGCCTCGCCCTTCATCATTGCCGGCTTACGCCAATCCTTCCTGCGCTCCTGGATCGCGGTGATCGGCGCCGAAATGCTGGCGGGCTCTGATTGGGGTCTGGGCTGGGTGATCTTCGACGCTAAGGAATTCCTCGACGCCGACGTGATGCTGGCGTCGCTGATCGTGATCGGTCTTATCGGCTTTGCCAGCGAACGGCTGGTGTTCGGCTCGATCGAGCGCGCCACGATCTATCGCTGGGGCATGGCGCGCGCGGCGCGGGTCTAAAAAATGATCCCGAAAAAGTGGACAACGGTTTTCGGAAAGATCATGCTCAAACAACTAGCGCAGCTCACTCCGGCTTGATGTCGGCGGCAGCGATGATCCCCTGATATTTGGCGATTTCGGCGCGGACGAAACCGGAGAATTCATCGATCGACAGCGCCGAAACCTCGGCGCCGTCATTTTGCAGCCGCGTTTTCATTTCCGGCTCGAGCAGAATTTGATTGATCGCCGTGTTCAAACGCTTGGTGATATCCATCGGCAGTGCGCGCGGTCCGAAAAATCCGACCCAAAGGGCGAAATCGAATTCGGCAATTCCGGTGGCTTCGGCAACCGAGGGAATGTCCGGCGCCGCACTGGCGCGCTTGGCGGTCGACACCGCGAGCAGCTTGACCTTGCCGCCTTGCATCAGCGGCACGGCGGCGGGAAATCCGGGAAAATAGAAATCGACATGGCCGCCGACGACATCGTTCAAGGCCGGAGCGGCGCCCTTATAGGGCACATGCGTCAGATTGTTGTTGAGCTTGAGCTTCAACAATTCGCCGGCGAGGTGGCCCGGCGTGCCGATCCCCGCGGAAGCGAATGTCACCGGGCGATCGGGGTTGCGCAGAAATTTCACAAACTCCGCCATGGTGGAATAGGGTGCGTTGCCCGGCACGACCAAAGCGAGCGGCACGACCCCGGTCAGCGCAATCGCTTGCAGATCCTTGCGCGGATCGTAGCCGGCGTCTTTCATGAAAAACGGATTGATGGCGATTTCCGGCGTCTGCGCCACGGTGAGCGTGTAACCGTCGGGCAGGGCGTTGACCACATCGCGCGCGCCCAAAGTACCGCCGGCGCCGGGCCGGTTCTCGACCACCACCGATTGGCCGAGCGCGCTCGAAAGCTTGTTGCCAATGAGCCGCGCAACGATATCGCCGGTGCCGCCGGCCGCGAAATTCACGATGAGGTGGATCGGACGGCTGGGATAGGCGTCCGGAAATGCCGGCGACGCGGCGGCCGCGGCAATGAGTGCGATCGCGGCAGCGATGCGGACACCGAGTGCATTCATCTGAGCAACCCTCCGCGGCGATCCTTTGCGTCCGGTCATTGCTTCTGGCACAAAGCGCGGCTCCAATGGAAGCTGCATGTTAGGGTGATCACGCTGAAGCGGCGAAACGTGACGATGCCCCATATCGAAGCGCGCGACATCACGCTGACCTACCAGACGCCAAGCGGGGCGGTGCCGGCCGTTCACGGCGTCAGCTTTGGCATTGAGACTTCGGAATTCCTTTGCATCGTCGGGCCGAGCGGCTGCGGCAAGTCGACGCTTTTGAATATAATGGCGGGATTCTTGACGCCGAGTGCGGGTGAAATCCGGATCGGCGGCGCGCCGGTGACCGGTTACGGCATGGATCGCGGCGTCGTGTTCCAGGACTTCGCTCAGCTCTTTCCCTGGCGCACTGCGCTCGGCAATGTCACCTTCGGCCTGGAAATGAAAGGAATATCGAAGGCCGAACGCGAAGCAATCGCGCTCGAACAGCTCCGCCTCGTCAAGCTTGAAAACTTCGCCCGCTCCCATCCGCATCATCTCTCCGGCGGCATGCAGCAGCGGGTCGCGATCGCTCGCGCGCTCGCTTACAATCCGGCGGTGTTGCTGATGGACGAGCCATTCGCCGCCCTGGACGCATTGACGCGCGATGAAATGCAGCGGCTCCTTGCCGAGGTCTGGCGCACGACCCGCAAGACGGTGATCTACGTGACTCACAACGTCGCTGAAGCGGTCTATTTGGCGGATCGCGTCCTGGTCATGACGCCCCATCCCGGCACGGTCAAGACCGAAGTGCCGATCCAGCTTCGCCGCCCGCGCGATCCGCTCAGCGT
The DNA here is from genome assembly GCA_046730495.1 of Pseudomonadota bacterium. Lineage (GTDB taxonomy): Bacteria > Pseudomonadota > Alphaproteobacteria > Rhizobiales > Xanthobacteraceae > BOG-931. The sequence goes on along the minus strand of JBKPIZ010000067.1, from coordinate 3,662 downwards.
CGAGTTTCTCGACTATCAAAAAATGCTATTGCGTCTCTTGGGTCAGGAGCGCGAACATGAAAGCCAACAAAACAAAGATCCTGAACGCAAGGCGACAGAACTGACCAAATAAAGAGAAAAGCCCGAGGCCGAAGGAACACAATGATAGAGCGGAGCAAACCGCAATCGGCGCTGACGCGCCGTCGGTGTCTTACCGTGGGCGGCGCCGGCGCGCTGGCGCTCAGCTTGCCGGCGCGATCGGCGCTGGCCGCTACCGCGACCATCCGCCAGGGCTATCAGACCAATATTTGGGGCATGCCGACCTACTATCTGTTGAAATCCGGATATCTCGACAAGCATGGCATCGCGGTCGAAGAGTTCGCGGTGCCCTCCGGCAATCTCACCATGCAGCAGATGGTGGCGCGGCAGGTCGATCTCGGCACCTATGCCGGTCAATCCTTCATCATCGGCAATGCCAAGGGCGGGCTCATTGCGATCGCGCTGATCGAGCATGTCGGCAAGACCGCGCGTGTCACCGCCCGCAAGGACTTGAACATCACTAAAATCGAAGAGCTGCGCGGGCGGCGGATCGCCAACCAGACCGGCTCCTCGGTCGGCAATGTCTTTGTCGATACGGTCATGCCGCAGCACGGTCTCAACAAAGGCGACTACGTGGAAGTGCGCATGGACGTCAACAACATGGTGGCCGCACTCGCCGCCAAAACGGTCGATGCCATGGTCAACGTCGAACCCTATAACGTGATTGCCGTTGCCGACGGCATCGGCAATGATCTGCTCGATTTCTCCGCGGTCGATCCGATGCCGGTCTTCATGGCCGCAACGCCCGACTTTGTGCAAAGCAAGCCGGACGCGCTCATCGCCTATCTGAAGGCCTGGCTCGATGTTGCGGGCGATTTCAAGAACGCACCGCAAAAAGTGGCCGACGTCATTTATAAGTTCTATTCCGACAAAGGTTACACTATGTCGCTCGACACCTTTGCCAAGGCGCTCTCGCGCGTCGAAGTGAATCCCGGTTTCCCCCGCGATTTGCAGCCGTATATGCAGCAGCAGGCTGAAATTTTGCTCGCGGATAAGAAGATCAGCGCCATCCCCGACTGGAAGGCGGCGCTGCGGCCGGATTTTATGGAACGCGCCCGCGCCGCCTCGTAAGCAATGCCAAACCGCGACGAACAACGGTACCCTGACAGGAGATGTGACGGATGCTGACCAAGGACGAAAGCCCGCTGACCAAGGGCTATCAACCGGTCGTCTGGAATTTCAAGCTGTTGGCGCACGACATGCTTGGCGGTTTCGGCGGCATGGGCGAGGGGATGTCGGTGCAGATCGCACCGGACGGACGCCGCATCATCTGGCTCGCCCATGAGAGCGCGCCGAAGAATTTCACCGCCGTTGATGTGTCCGATCCGCGCAAGCCGAAAGTGGTGTGCCAGACCGATCTACCCCACGCCAATATGCGGTCGAACTCGCTGGAAACGACCGGCAACCTGATGGCAGTCGCGTACCAGACGTCAAAAAGAGATTTAAAGCCGGCCGGTTTCGAACTGTTCGACATTTCCAAACCGGAAAATCCCAAATCGATTTCGTTTTTCGACTGCTCCGGACCGCACTCGCGTGGCGTGCATCAGCTGTGGTTCTGCGACGGCGAATTCGTCCATTGCGCGTCAGGGGCGCGCGACTTCGTTCCGACCAATCCGAACGACGACCAGTTCTACCGCTGCGTCGACGTGCGCAATCCGTCAAAGCCGGTCGAGATCGGCCGCTGGTGGATGCCGGGCACGCGCCAAGGCGACAACGTGATGCCGCCGCCGCGCCATCCGATCGACAAGGGCTATCGCGCCCACAACACCAACGTCTATCCGCAGCGAGGCGATCGCTGTTATCTCGCTTACATCGACGGCGGCATGTTCGTTTTGGACATCTCCGACAAGGCCAATCCGAAGAAAATCTCACAGTGGACCAATTCGCCGCCTTATACCGGCTTCATGCATACAGTGGTGCCGCTGTTCGACCGCGGCCTGATGCTGGTGACCGACGAATCGACCGAAAACAACGCCAAGGACTGGCCGAAGCTGATCTGGATTCTGGATGCGCGCGACGAAACCAATCTGGTGCCGATCGCCACCTGTCCGATGCCCGATCACCGTATTTACGCCCAGGCCGGCCGTTTCGGCGCCCACAATATTCACGAAAACGTGCCGCTGCCGACTGCGTGGCAGTCCGATCAGATCGTGCTCGGCACGTTCTTCAATGGCGGCTTGCGCGCCTACGACATCTCCAATCCGTATCAGCCGAAGGAAGTCGGCATTTTCATGCCGCCGGCGCCGGCGGGCGCGCCGACCGGCACGATCCAGATCAACGACGTGTTCGTCGACGAGCGCGCCATCGTCTACGCCGTCGATCGCCACATCGGCGGGCTCTATATCCTGGAGATGGATTTTTGATGTGGGACGGTTGCGAATTACCACTCCCCGTAAGCGGGGAGAGGTAATCAATGCTCGATCTGTTTCCCTCCCGCGAAGCCGGCCCGTTCGGGCGCCGGCTCAAACGCGAACGCGGCGCGCGCATTCCAGTGACGGTCGTGACCGGCTTTCTCGGCGCCGGCAAGACCACCCTGATCCGCCGTTTCTTGGCCTCGCCCGAAGGACGGGGAACGGCGGTGATCGTCAATGAATTCGGCGCCGTCGGCATCGACGATGCGCTCGTTCGCGACACTGCCGAAGAGACGATACTGCTTGGCAATGGCTGCGTCTGCTGCATCACCAGAACCGATCTGCAATTGGCGCTGCGCCAGCTCGTGATCGACCGCGATCGCGGCGCGGCGCCGAATTTTGCGCGCGTTGTCATCGAGACCTCCGGACTCGCCGATCCGGCGCCGATCCTGCAGACCTTCTCGACCGATCGCGCGCTCGGCGGTGAATTCCATATCGACGTCATGCTCACCGTAGTCGATGCAGTGAACGGAGAAGCCACTCTCGCCGCAGCCGCGGAAGCGCGCAAGCAAGTGATCCTGGCCGATCGCCTTATCGTCTCGAAAGGCGATCTCACCGGCGCGTCCGCGCTCGACACGCTCGGCAGGCATTTGCAAAAACTCAATCCGCGCGCCGGCATCGATCTCGCGGTCGGCGGTGTGCTCGATCCCGAGCGCTTGGTCGCGCCGACGACCGCCGAGCGCTCCGGATTTATCGCCGAAGCCGAGCACAGCGACGGAATCTCCAGCTTCGTGCTCGAATGGCAACAACCGGTCGAATGGGCCGCGTTCACCCGCACCATGGAGACGTTGATCGCACTGCGCGGTCCCGATCTCTTGCGGGTCAAGGGTATTCTCAATGTCGCCGGCTGCAGCGGTCCGGTGGTCGTGCAATATGTCCAGCATCTCGCCCACCCGCCGGTGGAACTGCAATCCTGGCCGGACCAAAACCGCGATAGCCGCGTTGTTTTCATTACGCGGAATATTCAGGAGACCCAGATCCGCGATTTGTTTGCCGTCGTGGAGAGGCTGGCGAAGGACGGCACGTAAAAAATTATCCGAGCGGTTGAAGACCCCAATGAGCACCAGGCATGGCCAGGAATTTCAGCTCGGAAGTCCCTGTTCCCAATCCGGCTGCTTTGCGACTAGTCTGCACCGACAAGAGCGGCAGCTTCGCACCCATGCGATGCAGCAG
>JBKPIZ010000066.1:0-8430 GCA_046730495.1 Pseudomonadota bacterium | reverse complement strand
AGAATGGCGAACACATAAGCCTGCAAGAACGCCACCAGAAGCTCGAGGGCGGTCAACAGCACGACCATAATGAACGGCAGGGTGGCGCCGAACAGGCCGAGTATGCCGGCGCTGCCTAACATAATAACAAAGCCGGCAAAGACCTGGAGCGTGATATGGCCGGCAAGCATGTTGGCGAATAGTCGAACGCTGTGCGAGACCGGCCGGGACAGAAACGACAAGACCTCGATGGCGACGATCGCCGGAAGAATGAGTTTCGGCACGCCCTTTGGCACGAACAGATTCAAAAAACGCAGACCATTTCTCCAGAAGCCGTAGCCGACGACGACGAAGAACACGAGTAACGCCAAGCTCACGGTTATGATCAATTGGCTCGTGACCGTGAACGAGTAAGGGATGAGCCCGATTATATTGGCGAACAAAACGAACACAAACAGCGTGAACACGAACGGGAAAAACTTCATCCCTTCGGTTCCCGCCGAACTGCGCACGGTGTTGGCGACGAATTCGTAGCAAATCTCGGCAATCGATTGCAGCCGGCCCGGCACCACCGCGCGGCGCGTCGTGGCGCCGATCAGCAGTAGCGACGCCAAACCGACGATAATGAGCATGTACAGGGCTGAATTGGTGAAACTGATTTCATGGCTGCCCAAATTGAAAAGCGGCCAGAAATTCTTGATCTCGAATTGATGGATCGGATCGACCTGCATAGTCCTATCGCCGATTGCGCATTGGCAGCTTGCGCTGCGCGGCCTTACCTGTCCGGGCCTTGCCGGGTGCCTTCATCGAGCGCGGGGCCGGCGATGAGGCCCGCCGAGCGCATTACGTTGAGCACGCCCGCAGCGAAGCCGAGCAATAGAAATACAATGAGCCCCCAGGGCGAGATACCGAGCCAGCGGTCGAGCAGCCAACCGATTCCGGCACCGACCACGACGCCTGCAACGAGTTCGCTCGAGAGCCTGAAGCCCTTTGCGTAGCCAGATGCAGTCGCTGCCCGCTGTGCACCAGAACTGTCCGAAGGGTGGCCGGCATTGCGCGCTTGGCCTAGTCCTTCATTGAGCCGCTGGAGTCTCGCGGAGAGAGCGGCTTCGCTGGTGTGCTGCTTGTCCCGGTCGCCGTTTTCGCGTGCGTCGCTCATGTTCTCGACACTCGCGGCTTGCAGCGATCGCGACCCACGCGCACCTTAAAGCCGCGCGGACCATACTGACTGGGTTTTGGCAAGTCAAGAAAACGCGGAACTCGACTACGCCGTTGATTTAGCAGGAGATAGTGCATGCGCGGTCGGTTCTTTTCGGTTTGCCTTTGTGCGCCGCAAAGGTTCGGTCCGATACGCAGCCCGGCTGTTCCAGACGGGCTCTCCGCCCTTAATATCGGAGTCCTGACGCGTTCGCGCGAGAGGATTTGGTCATGAAGCAAATCAGCATGGCGATCGCCGTCGCGGCGGCGGTTGTGATTGGAGCCGCAGTTCTGATTGGACCGGCCTTGGCCGACGAAGCGACGCCGGATAGCGAGGGCGGCCGTTATGTCTTCAGCAAGCAGGCGAACGGCTTTTTACGCCTCGACAGCCGCTCTGGGGCGGTGTCGCTGTGCACCGAACAACCGGTCGGCTGGGCCTGCCTAACGGCGCCGGAGGATCGGGCCGTGTTCGAGAATGAAATCGCCCGATTGCAGAGCGAGAATGCGGCACTGAAGAAAGTCCTGCTTGCGCACGGCCTGTCGCTGCCGCCGGGTGTGGCGCCGGATGGATCCACCGCACAGAATGACTCGACGCTGCGTCTGCCGAGCGACGCCGATATCGATCGAGCCATCGCTTTTGTCGGTCACGTCTGGCAGCGTTTTATGGATGCCATCGCCCGCGCCCAAAAGCAGGTCTTCAACAAAAGCTGAGCGATCTTGAGCAAGCTTTCCGCCATTCGCAGCTTCAAAGCCGATAACATTGCCACTGCTTCTTTAGCGGTGGAAACGTCCGGCGAAGGCTTTTTCGAGATCACAGCGGAGGTGGCGCGCTTCCTCAAACAGATTGGCGCGCGCGACGGCGCGGTTCTGATTTATTTGCGGCACACCTCGGCCTCGCTCGTAATCCAGGAGAACGCCGATCCCGACGTCCGCACCGATCTGATCACGGCGCTCCGGCGCCTGGCGCCGGCCAATGCCGGCTGGGTACACGACGTCGAGGGGCCGGACGACATGCCGGCTCATGTCAAATCGATGCTCAACGGCGTGTCGTTGCAGATACCGGTCAGCGGCGGCGATCTGGCGCTCGGCACCTGGCAGGGCATTTATGTCGCCGAGCATCGTAGCAGCCCGCATCGGCGCGAGGTGGTCCTGCAATTCTGCGGATCCTGCGCCAACAGTGACAAGGCATCCGATTGAGCGAGGCGCAATCTTATCGGGTCTTGATCGCGGACGATCATCCGCTATTTCGCGGCGCGCTGCGCGAAGCGCTCAACGGTCTGTTCGATCACGGCGAGGTTGCGGAAGCCGGTACGTTTGAGCAGGTGGTGGAGCGGCTCGAAGCCGGCGGCGAGATGGATTTGATCCTGCTCGATCTGCAAATGCCGGGTGTGCGCGGCTTTTCCGGATTGATGTATTTGCGTGCGCAATATCCGAGCCTGCCGGTCGCGATTGTCTCTGCCAATGATGATCCGGCCGTCATTCGCCATTGCATGGAATTCGGCGCCGCGGGTTTTTTGCCAAAAACGCTCGGCGTCGAGGCGCTGCGTGGCGCGATCGCGCGCGTGTTGACAGGCGAAATGTGGACGCCGCCCGATGTTGAGCTTGCCGGCGCGGCAGATGCCGAGACCGCGGCGCTGATCAGGCGGCTGGCAACGCTCACCCCACAGCAGGTGCGCGTGCTGATGATGCTCTCGGGCGGGCTTCTCAATAAACAGATCGCCTATGAGCTCGGCGTGTCGGAGGCGACGGTCAAGGCGCACGTCTCCGCCATACTGCAAAAGCTCGGCGTCGACAGCCGCACCCAAGCGGTGATCGCCGCCGGCAGAATCGAAACCGGGCAATGGCCGCTGAAGTGACTTCGTGCTGCAGACCAACAACATGCCTGCGCTCGATCAATCTTATATTAACCTCGTATACCCGACCAAACGGCTTAGTCCATCAGGCCGAATAGACCCAAATTACAATCTGAATAGATTCAAATTTGCTCGTTTTATTGCGTGCAAAGTCCGCATACTTTGCTGACGAAGGGCAATGAGCCATGTCGAAAACCTTGCTGTGGTCCGCCGTTGTGGTGATTACACTCCTTGCGGCCGGTGGCGTAGCCTTAAGCCTCCACTCTTCGCCCACCGGTACATTTGTGAACTCAGCAGTCAGCGTTGATCCCATTGAAGCCCAGGCAACGATGAAGGCGTTGCCCGAGCAGGAGTTTGCCGATCTCATCTGAGGCGCAATCGAGCAGGCCCAGGATGGGCATCGCGCCGGCAATGCGCTCGAAGCGTGGGCGAAATCGTTCACGCACGATGCCTATTGAGAACCAATAGTGCAGACGATTTTTGTCCGCCCTACAATTGACGTGTCAGAAGCGGGCCTGGCGGCCGCGCGGTGCTAGACAGGCGGGTGCGCCGGTGGCGCGGCCCAATGCTGCGCAGTGGGGTACTCGTATTCGCCGCGGTAATCGTAAACATTCCGACGGCGCGGTGGCGGTTGCTCGCTCGCTTGCGGCGGCGACTCCCGAGTTGGCGATTTAGTCATCGTTCAACTCCCTTAGTAGGGATTGCGGTCCGGCTGGGTTTATTCCCATTAGCTAAAACGGACTCTGCTGGGAGTTCGGGTTGGGGAAGTTCGGTGGACATCAGATAAAGTTACAGGTCGTTTGCGAATGACGAGAAATTATTCCCAGACATGTTTCACTTACCGTTGATCAAAAAGTTATCTCAAAGTGACACACCAATTTTTGCCACCCGGGAATAACGCGGCCGTTTGTCGATCCCATTGGATGTGCCGTCGCAGTGCCTGCGGCGCACAAACGAGGGAGATAGAATCATGTCCAACCTGACAAAGTTTGCACTTTCCGCTGCGATCATCCTCAGCACCGCCTTCTCGGCCCTGGCTGCAAGCAAGCCTGGACCTAGCAGGGAACAGGCGGCCAGTAGCGCTACTGGCGTAGCGGCCTATGATCGGTACGGTGGCATCGTCTCGGGTAACTGGCACTAGCGGATGTACGGCGTTGAGCGATAAGGCCGCCCGATTGGCGGCCTTATCGGATTTGGAGCCAAACAGTTTTGGAGCCAAACGGTTATTGTGTTTCGCGACAACCGCGTACCCCGCCGCGACGATGCGAACTCAAGCCGGGGCCGTTTCACGTGGAGCTGCGGCGTAAGCGCGCGGCTGAATTTTTCCCTTGATCTGGGTGCGATGCATTACCCGGCGCGAGGCATTATCGAACGGGTCGCGGCGGTGCATGGTCGATCGATTGTCCCAGACCACGAGGTCGCCGACACGCCAGTGGTGTTCGTAGCTGAATTGCGGTGAGTCGACGAACTGCCACAGCTCATCGAGTAACGCGTCCGATTCCGCCCGCGGCAAACCCTCAACATAGGAATTCCGGCGGCGACCGAGATAGAGCGCCGGCTCCCCGGTCATCGGATGCATGCACACCGCCGGATGCCACGCGCCGGGCGCTTTATGCGGATCGTCGGTCGGCGTCACGCCTTGGCGCACATAGCCGCCGCTGTTGAACGTGCCGTCGTGTTTGATGCGGCGCGTCCCGAGCTTTGCCTTCAGCGGTGCCGGCAGTGCCTGCCATACCGCCTGCATACCGCAGAAATAAGTGTTGCCGCCGGTCGGCGGAATCTCGAGCGCGTAGAGCATCGACGCATCCGGCGGCAGTTCCAGATAACTCATGTCGGTGTGCCAGACGGCTTCGCCGGCGCCGAGCGCGCCGATTGGCCGACCTTTGTCGTCGAGCACGTTGGAGACCACGTAGATGTCCGGGAATCCCGGCGGACTCTGCCGGCCGCGCTCCTGATTTGGCGGCGGATCGAGATCACCGAAGCGCCGGCTGAAGGCGAGCAGGTCGTCGTCGCTGAGTTTCTGCCCGCGAAACAGCAGCACTGAATGGCGGTGCCAGGCCGCTTCGATTTGCGCAAATTGCGAGACGCTCAAAGCGGTGAGATCGACATTTCCTACTTCCACGCCAACCGCCGGAGTTAACGGCGTGAGTGTCATCGGCATGAACATTCTCCAATCGACGTCAAACGCGGGATGCGCCACTAGATTGTCACGCAATCATAGGCCAAAGCATCGCATCTTCCCAGCGGTGCTGGACCTGCCGCAGCTGCGCCATTAATTTCGTTCCTCACTTCGGCAAAAGTACTGGGCAAGCACCGGGCAAGCACCGGGCAAGTACCGGGCAAGCGCTGGACGGGGAAATTAGCAGCGTGCGACGGCGTGATTTCTTGACGCTCGGATCGGCGGCGCTCGCAGTTCGAGGGCGCTCGACCACGACTGCGGGCGCCGCATCGAGCTATCCCGAGCGGCCAGTCCGTCTGATCATCCCATTTCCGCCCGGCGGCGGCTTTGACGCCGTCGGACGCCCCTGGGCAGACCGGATCAAACCGCGGCTCGGCACCATCGTCGTCGAAAATCAGGGCGGCGGCGGCAGTTCGCTCGGCGCGGCCTTCGTCGCGCATTCCAGTCCCGACGGCTATACGCTTCTCCTTGGCGGATCGAGCACGCACGTTACCGAAGCGATTTTGAAAACGCGGCCGCTGTACGATCCGATCAAAGATCTCGAACCGATATCCAACATTGCGGTCTCGCCGTTTGCGCTCGCGGTGCACCCTTCCGTTCCAGCCACGACGCTTGCCGAGTTCATCGATTACGACAAGGCCAATCGCGGCACGTTGTCTTACGGGCATGCCGGCGTCGGCTCGCTCAATCATCTCACCGGCGAATTGTTCAAGTCGCTCGCCGGACTTCCCGATCTGCTGCAGGTGCCGTATCGCGGGTCGGGACCGGCCATCGCCGACGCGCTCGCCGGCCATGTCTCCATGGTGACGCCCGCCGTGACCGGGCAAATGATCGAGTTTCACCGCACCGGCAAGCTGCGCATTCTCGCCGTCACTAGTCCGAAGCGCCTGAGCGCCGCGAGCGAGCTGCCGACGGCCGCGGAGACGCTGCCGGAAATGATTTCGCAACAACTCATCGGTCTATTTGCTCCGACCGGGACGGCGAAAACGATCATCGCCCAGATCGCGGAAGCAAATCATGCCTTGCTCGCCGAGTCCGCTTACCAAAAGATGCTGGTAGAGACCGGATTTGAGCCGGATGTGGATTCATCGCCGGACATATTCCGCCGGCGCATCGAAGCAGAAATCGCCAAATGGACGCCGATCGTGCAGGCGCTCGGCATTAAAATCGATTGAGCGGCGGCGAGGCTCACTCCGCCGCGACGCGCTGCACCCGCCACTGCATCATCAGCGCGCGCAACGATGCCGGCTTGACCGGCTTGTTGAGCACATGCGCGCCTTCCGCGCGCGCCTCGTCGCGGACGCACGCCGAGCGGTCGGCGGTGATGACGATCGCCGGAACGTCGCGGCCATCGGGCTGGCCGAGGTGCTCGCGTAACTGCCTGATCGCGGCAATGCCATTGCCGCCGTCGAGATGATAGTCGACCAACAGGCCGTCGGGTTCTAGCCCGCTCGCCGCGAGCGCCGCCATGGCTTCGGCGAGATCGACGCCCTTGAGCACACGGCAGCCCCAGCCGCTTAGCAGCGTGTCCATGCCGTCGAGAATCGGGCGCTCGTTGTCGATGCAAAGCACAACCATGCCGTCGAGGCGCCCGGGCTCGCGCTGGACCGCAGCGAGTGGCCGTGACGCCGAACCGATCGCGGCCGCACGGCGCGCCGCGACCGAAAAACGCGAGCCTTGGCCAGTATTCGATTTCAGCGTTATCTCGCAATCGAGCACGCGGGCAATGCGCTGAACAATCGACAGGCCGAGGCCGACGCCGCGCGCCACCCGCGCGCCCTGGTCGAGGCGATGGAATTCTTTGAATACCGCGCGATGTTTGGCCGGCGGAATACCGATCCCGGTGTCATAAACATCGATGCGCAGGTGCTCGCCCTGGCGCCGGCAGCCGACCAGAACACGTCCCGTCGGCGTGTATTTGATGGCATTGGAAATGAAGTTTTGCAGGAGCCGCCGCAACAAGCGCCGATCGGAGCGCACATCGAGCGAACAAGGCATCACGATGAGGTCGAGCCCTTTCTCGCGCGCGAGCGGCGCGAACTCGACTTCAAGCCGGTGCAGCAATTCATCAATGCGAAAATCGGCGAGCTCGGGCTTCATGACGCCGGTGTCGAGACGCGAAATGTCGAGGAGCGCCGAGAAAATTTCCTCGACCGCTTCGAGCGAGGCGTCGATATTGCCGATGAGCGGAGCATCCTCACCGGCGCCGTGGCGCTCGATCAGGCTCGTCACATAGAGCCGCGCGGCGTTGAGCGGCTGCAAAATGTCGTGACTGGCTGCCGCGACAAAACGCGTCTTCGACACGTTGGCTTCATCGGCTTCCGCTTTGGCACGTTCGAGCGCGGCATTGAGCCGCGTCAGCTCGCCGGTGCGTTCGCGCACGCGCCGTTCCAGGGTCGCATTGGCGCGCTCTAGCGCTTCCGCCGCTTTCACGCTCGGCGTGATATCGGTGAACGTGGTCACCAGTCCGCCGCCAGGCATATGATTGGTGCGCACTTCGATGACGAGGCCTTGTCCGGCGATGCGCTCGAGGAACGGCTCGGCGCCGGACGTGTATTTGGCGACGCGCTCTGTGATGAATCGATCGGCGCCGGCATTGGCATCGCCGTGCTGCGCGATATGGCGCAAAATGTCATCGAGCGGGATGCCGACGCGCGTGAGTTCGTGGGGCAAATCGAGGATCTCGCCGAACTGCCGATTCCAGCAGACCAGCGACAGCTCTTTGTCGAACACGGCAATTCCCTGCCGCACATGATCGAGCGCGGTCTGCAGGATCTCGCGGTTGTAGTGGATCGCGGCGCTGGCATCGTCGAGCAGCTTCAGCGCGGCCTTGGTCGAAACCGTGCGCTTACGCAACAAGAGCGACAGCACCAGGCGCGACGAGGCGGCGCCGATTGCCGAGGCCAGCAAATATTCGGCGTATTGCAGGAGCTGAAAGTCCGCTTCGGCCGTCGGCTCAATACTGATGCGGCGCGCCGCGGCGAAGCTCGCGAAGGATCGTCGCGTGCGCTCGTCGCCGAGATAACGGGCGACCGTCGCGATCAGATCCTCGACGCTGACGGAGGCGCGGCGCAAGCGAAAGCCCGGCGCCATTGGGCCAAGCATGGGCGCCAGCGTGGGCGGCGCGAACAAATCGCCCTGCATGCGTTCGATTGAGCTTGGCGGGCGCGCCAGTGAAAAGCCGATATAGCAGGCGATATTGGCGGCAAAGCTCAACACCAC
>JBKPIZ010000065.1:0-4521 GCA_046730495.1 Pseudomonadota bacterium | reverse complement strand
CCGATGCGCCAATATCTCGACCTGATGGAACGCGTGCTCAGCGAGGGCGTCGAAAAGCGCGATCGCACCGGCGTCGGCACGCGCGCGATCTTCGGCCATCAGATGCGGTTCGATCTGCAGCGCGGTTTTCCGCTGCTCACCACCAAGAAGCTGCACGTCAAATCCATCGTCTACGAGCTGCTCTGGTTCCTGCGCGGCGACACCAATATCAAATATCTCAACGAGCATGGCGTGCGCATTTGGGACGAGTGGGCCGACGAAAACGGCGACCTCGGTCCGGTCTATGGCCACCAATGGCGCTCGTGGCCGGCGGCGGACGGGCGGTGCATCGATCAGATCGCCAACGTCGTCGATGAAATCCGCCGCAATCCCAATTCGCGCCGGCTGATCGTCACCGCCTGGAATCCGGCCGAGATCGAAGGCATGGCGCTGCCGCCGTGCCATTGCCTGTTCCAGTTCAACGTCGCCAACGGGGCGCTGTCGTGCCAGCTCTACCAGCGCTCCGCCGACGTGTTTCTCGGCGTGCCGTTCAACATCGCCTCCTATGCGCTGTTGACGCTTGCCGTGGCGCAAGTGACCGGACTCGAACCGGGAATCTTCATCCACACGCTCGGCGACGCGCATCTTTATCTGAATCACCTGGAGCAGGCGCGCCTGCAGCTCACGCGCCAGCCGCGGCCGCTGCCGACCATGCACATCAATCCGGCGGCGAAGGATCTGTTCGCGCTGACTTACGAGGATTTCATCCTCGAAGGCTACGAGCCGCACCCGCACATCAAGGCCGCGGTCGCGGTATAGAGATTGCGCTTTCGCTAAAGTTATGCGGAGATCAACCCGGCCGTGCAGCCTCGGGTCTCGGCGTTCCGTCCCGCCCATGCTAAAATCGATTTTGAGCGGAGGCGTTCCGGGCAGCTGGAAAATGGCCAGGGCCTTCGCGAGGGGGTAAAGAGCTCATGGACACGATCAGAAAGTTCATTGTCGCGGTCGCCGCTGCGGCGGTTGCGATCTCGTTCTTGCCGTCGCTGGCCTTCGCAAAGAAAGCGCATAAAGCAAAAGAGCCGCTGTGCAGCTTCGGTCAGGCCTGCACGGACAAGCCCGCCAAGGTCAGCCAAGCCACCGGTTGGGTGACCGTCATGCGATGCTCCTACGAGGGCAAGATGTTTCAGGACGTCTTTCCTTGCTTCAGGCCGAGCGGCGCGTGCCCCGTGGCCACATGCAAGCCGAAGAAGTAACCGCGTTCGCTTGAAATTGGCCATTATTATAGTCGCCGCGGTGGCCGAGAACGGCTTCATCGGCCGCGGCAATGCGCTGCCGTGGCGACTGAAATCCGACATGGCGCACTTCCGCACGCTCACCATGGGCAACCCGGTCGTGCTTGGGCGCACAACTTATGCCACGATCGGCAAGCCGCTTGCCGGCCGCACCACGATCGTGATCAGCCGCGACGAAAATTTTGGCGCGCCCGGAATCGCGGTCGCGCCGAATTTCGAATCGGCACTCGCCACCGCGCGTGGTGACGCCTTGCGGCGCAATGCCGCCGCCATCATTGTCGCCGGCGGCGCCGACATTTATGTGCAAGCGCTGCCGCTCGCCACGCGGCTGGTCATCACCGAAGTGCACAAGCGCGTCGGCGGCGACGCCCGCTTTCCTGCGATCGATGCCAAACTGTGGCGCGAAACCGCGCGCAGCGAGCAAAAGCCAGGGCCGCAGGACGAGGCCGGCTTTGCTTTTGTCACCTATGAACGCGCAAGTTGAAGCGAACAGGCCTTAAAATACACGCTTCGCACTCATACTTAGTGCACTAGCCTGGCGGCGCTACGCGTCATAACTGCGCGTTGTAAGCGAAAGGCCGCTCCCCTATAAACCCGGCAGCCAAATCCGGCCCGCAATTCGGCTCGCAACGGGCCCCAAGCAGCAACCGCCGCCGGTAAGGAGCAAAGTGATGCCGTGGAATAATCAGACCGGCGGTCCGTGGGGGTCCGGACCGCGCGGACCGTGGAGTTCAGGGCCGCAGGGGCAGGGCCCCAAGCCGTCCGATCTCGAAGAATTCCTGCGCAGGGGCCAGGACCGGTTGCGCGGGTTGATGCCCGGCAATCTCGGCGGCCGCGGTTTCGCCCTGATCGCGGTGGCCGCGGTGGTGCTGTGGGGTTTTTCCGGCTTCTTCCGGGTCGAGCCCGATGAGCTCGGCGTCGTGCTCCGCTTCGGCAAGTTCGTGCGCGAAGTACCGCCCGGGCTGAATTATCACCTGCCCTATCCGATCGAGAGCGTGCTGACGCCGCAAGCGCTGCGCGTTAACAAGATCGACATCGGTTTCGATCTGCGCCGCGGCAGCACGATGCGCGACGTGCCGGAAGAAGCCTTGATGCTCACCGGCGACGAGAACATCGTCGACGTCGATTTCTCGGTGCTGTGGAAGGTCAAGCCCAACCACGTCGGCGACTACCTGTTCAACGTACAAGCCCCCGAGGGCACGGTGAAGGCGGTCGGCGAAAGCGCGATGCGCGAAGTGATCGGGCATTCCAACATTCAGGCCATTCTCACCGGCGCGCGGCAAACCATCGAGACCGCGGTGCAGGAAAGCATGCAGAAGACGCTCGACGATTACGGCGCCGGCGTGCTGGTGCAGCAGGTGCAATTGCAGAAGGTCGATCCGCCGACGCAAGTGCTCGACGCCTTCCGCGACGTGCAGGCGGCGCGTTCCGATCTCGAGCGCGCGCAGAACGAAGCGCAGACCTATGCCAATCGCGTCGTGCCGGAGGCGCGCGGCCGCGCCGCCAAGATCACCCAGGACGCCGAGGCCTATCGCGAACAGACCGTCGCCGAAGCCAAAGGCCAGGCCTCGCGCTTCAGCCAAGTCTACGAGCAGTACAAGAAGGCGCCCGACGTGACGCGGCAGCGGATCTATCTCGAAACCATGGAGCGGGTGCTCGGCGGCACCGACAAGACCATCATCGATACCGGCGGGCAATCGGGCCCCGGTGTCGTGCCCTATCTGCCGCTGCAGAGCCTGCCGGGAGAACGGTCCGGTCAACAGCCTCAGTCGAGGGGAGGCAATCAATGAAGCTTAGTCTCGCCGGCGGCGCGCTTGCCCTGGTGCTGCTGATCGCGCTGGTGGTCGCTTACAGCACTTTTTTCACCGTTTATCAGACCAAGCAGGCCTTGGTGGTGCGGCTCGGCAAGCCAGTGCGCGTCATCACCGAACCCGGCCTGAATGCCAAGATCCCATTCATCGACGCTGTCATCTACATCGACAAACGCATTCTCGCCATCGAATCGCCGGCGCAAGAGGTGATCGCCTCGAGCCAGGACAGGTCGGATGCCGGTGTCCCACGTGCCGCACAGGCCGGCGAGCGGCTGGTGGTCGACGCCTTCGCGCGCTATCGGATCACCGATCCGCTGAAGTTCTATCAGACCGTCGGTCCGGACGGCGCCAGCTCGCAGCTTTCGATTCTCCTGAACTCGGCCCTGCGGCGCGTGCTCGGCGCGGCGACGCTCGCCGACGCGGTGCGCAATCGCCGCGAGGCGCTGATGCTGCAGATGCGCGAACAGCTCGATCGCGACGCGCAGCCGTTCGGCATCGAGGTCGTCGACGTGCGCATCCGCCGCGTCGATCTTCCGGAACAGAACAGCCAGGCGGTCTATCAGCGCATGCAAACCGAGCGGCAGCGCGAAGCCGCCGAATTCCGCGCCCAGGGCAGCCAGAAGAGCCAGGAAATCCGCGCCAGGGCCGACCGCGACGTGACGGTTCTGCTCGCCGAGGCCACTTCACAGTCCGAAAACATTCGCGGCCAGGGCGACGCCGAGCGCAACCGCATCTTTGCCGACGCCTATGGCAGGGACGCCAACTTCTTCAGCTTCTATCGCACCATGCAGGCCTACGAGCGCAGCATGCAGCACGGCGACACGCATCTGGTGCTCCGCCCCGATACCGACTTCTTCCGTTTCTTCGGCGATCCGACCGGCAAGGCGATGCCGGACAGCGCAGCAGCGGCCGGCTCGCCGGCCGGCGCGGCGGCGCCATCGCCGGCTCCCAGTCCGCCGCGCGCGCAGCGCTGACCAATCACGGAAGCCGCCGGACACGGACCGCTGATGTCGGACTTTATCGTGGCGCTCGGTCTATTCTTCGCGCTCGAAGGGCTCGTTCTCGCCGCTTTTCCCGACGGCGCCAAACACATGATGAAGACCGTGCTCACCGCGCCGAACGGTCAGCTGCGTATCGCCGGCATCGTTTCGGCCGTCATCGGCGTCGTCATCGTCTGGCTGGTGCGCGGCTAGCCCTATCGGTATGCGCCTGTTCAGCCGAGCAATCGGACGCCGACGATGACCAGCACGCCGGCCAGCGCGATCCGCACCACGGCATCCCGCGCGCGCGTCGCCAGATAGCTGCCGAGGATGATGCCCGGGATCGATCCGATCAATAAATTGCCGAGCAGGCTCCAATTGACCGAGCCGAGATACCAGTGGCCGGCGCCAGCCAGCAACGTCAGCGGCACCGCGTGCGCGATGTCCGATCCGACGACG
>JBKPIZ010000064.1:0-14522 GCA_046730495.1 Pseudomonadota bacterium | reverse complement strand
TCGTCCTGACCTTCCAAAGCAAAGACGGCGTCGACGAGATCGTGCCGTGCGCCTTGCTCGCGTAGTTGAACTTTCAGGCGGTCGGCGAAAAAGGCGAGCAGATCGATCGGCAATTGCTTTCGGTTCACGACCGCATCGCGTGTACTCGCTTTGATGAGGCCGGCGGCTGCCAAATTCGTAGTCTCGATCAAGTGCAGCCGGATCTTGTTATCGAGTACCAGCCGGATAATTCCGAGTGCGGCTCTTCTCAGTGCAAATGGGTCCTTACTCCCGGTCGGCTTCTCATCGACCGCCCAGAAACCGACCAGGGTGTCGAGCTTGTCGGCGAGCGCCACCGCAACCGATACCGGATCGCTCGGGACCAGATCGTCGGGACCTTTGGGCCGGTAGTGATCCTCGATCGCATGCGCGACGGCTTCATCCTCGCCTTGCTCTTGCGCGTAATATTTCCCCATCGTGCCTTGCAGTTCGGGAAATTCGCCAACCATTTCCGTGAGCAGGTCGGCTTTACACAGCTGCGCGGCGCGTTTTGCTTTTTTCACGTCAGCACGGACGAGCGGCGCCAATTCCGCGGCCAATCGCTCAATGCGGTCAATGCGCTCGGCTTGCGTGCCCAACTTCTCGTGGAAGACGATGTTGTTGAAGCTTGGCAGGCGATCTTCAAGCTTGGTCTTTAAATCGGTTTGATAGAAAAACCGCGCATCCGACAATCGCGCGCGGATCACCCGCTCGTTGCCGGCGATGATGGTCCTGCCGCCGTCCTCGGCCTCAAGATTGGCGACCAGCAGAAATTTGTTGACGAGCTTGGCGTGCGCCGCGTCGCGCAGCACGAAGCATTTTTGGTTGTTGCGGATGGTGGCGCGGATGACCTCTTCCGGAAACTGCAGGAACGCCTCGTCGAATGCGCCCATCAGCACCACCGGCCATTCGACGAGGCCGGCGGTCTCGACAAGAAGCCCCTCGTCCTCGACGAGTTCGATCCCCTGCGCGAAGGCAAGCTGCTTTGCTTCGGTCTGGATGATGTTGCGCCGCCGCTCCGGATCGAGCACCACTTTGGCCTTGTCGAGCTTGGCGGCGTAGTCGGCGAGCCGGCGCACGGTGAAAGTGTCCGGCGCCAGGAAGCGATGGCCGCGCGTGACATTGCCGGCGGCGATGCCGTCGACCGTGAACGGCACGATGTCGGGGTCCTCGGTCTCGGGCCCGAAAGTGGCCAGGATCGAATGCAGCGGGCGCACCCAATTGAGCGCGCCGGGATTTTTGGACTGCGCGCCCCAGCGCATCGACTTCGGCCAGGGAAAGCTCTTAATCACTTCCGGGAGGATTTCGCTGATCACGTCGAGCGCCGCGCGGCCGGGCTTCTCGATCACCGCAACGTAGAAGTCGCCCTTCTTGTCCGGCTGCACTTTGGCCTCGGCCAGCGATTTGAGGCCGGCGGCCTTGAGAAAGCCAGCGACAGCCTGCTCCGGCGCGCCGACCCGCGGACCTTTTTTCTCCTCGCGCCGGTCGGGCTGACGCACCGGCACGCCTTGCACCGCGAGCGCGAGGCGCCGCGGCGTCACAAACGTCTTAGCGCCGTCGTAAACGAGCCCGGCTTCAACCAGCCGATCGGTGACCGCTTTGCGCAAATCCTCCGCCGCCCGCGCCTGCATGCGAGCGGGAATTTCTTCCGACAACAATTCGAGCAACAGATCAGGCATCGGACGTGTTCATCAAAGCCTTTTATGACTCCCATCGCACATTGGTTTTTTGGCCGAGCGCTTGCAAGCGCAGAACCAGGCCGCGGGCTTGTATTCGACCGGCGCGAAGGCCGTGCCTTTGTGCGAGCCGTCGCAAAACGGCTGTGACTTGGAACGCCCGCAGGCGCACCACCAATAGCTCTTGCCGCCTTCCAACATGATTGGGATCGGCCGCCGGCCGCCGATTTCGGGCATTGTTCCTTCATCGCTCATGCGTTGTTTCCTCCCCCTTCAGTCGCCAACCATGCTTCGCCGCAAGCCTTGGCGAGTTCGCGCACCCGCAAAATGTAGCTCTGCCGTTCGGTCACCGAAATCACGCCGCGTGCGTCGAGCAGATTAAAGATGTGGCTCGCCTTGATGCACTGATCGTAAGCCGGCAGCGCCATCAAATGCCGCGAGCGATTGCTGGCGCGCTTGCCATCGCGGGTCCAGCCGGCTTCGAGATACTTGCGGCACGCCGCTTCCGCCATGCGGAATTGCTCGAACAGCATCTCGGTGTCGGCATATTCGAAATTGTGCCGCGAATATTCCTGCTCCGCCTGCAAGAAGATATCGCCGTAGGTCACTTTCTGCGCGCCGTCGCGGCCGTTGAAGTTGAGCTCGAAAAAGTTCTCGACCCCCTGCACATACATTGCCAGCCGTTCGAGGCCGTAGGTCAACTCGCCCGAGACCGGCGCGCATTCGAAGCCGGCGACCTGCTGAAAATAGGTAAATTGCGAGACTTCCATTCCGTCGCACCAGCATTCCCAGCCGAGCCCCCAGGCGCCGAGCGTCGGGCTCTCCCAATCATCCTCGACGAAGCGGATGTCGTGGAGCTTCGGATCGATGCCGATGGTGTAAAGCGATTTGAGATAAAGCTCCTGCAAATCCTCGGGCGACGGCTTGAGGATGACTTGCAGCTGATAATAGTGCTGCAGGCGGTTGGGGTTCTCGCCGTAGCGGCCGTCTTTCGGCCGGCGCGACGGCTGCACATAGGCCGCACTCCAGGGTTTTGGCCCGAGCGCCCGCAATGTCGTCGCCGGATGAAAGGTGCCAGCGCCCACTTCCATGTCATAGGGCTGCAGGATCACGCAGCCCCAATCGGCCCAATAGCGCTGCAGCGCCAGAATGAGCCCCTGGAACGAGCGCTCCGGGCGCATATAAGGCGGCAGATTTTCGTTTCCGGTCTGCGTCATCAGAGCCCCGTTCTTGGGGAAGGCCGCGGCAAGGTCAAGCCGCTCGCAGCATGATCCCGAAAAGTGGGCACCGGTTTTTGGATAAAGATCATGCTTGAAACACGCATCAATCGGATCGCGCTCAAGACGTGATAGCCGATTCCTGATACCAGATCGCGGTTTGGCTTCCCCGAATGGAGGCCTAAGGAGGGCAAAATTCCCAATCTCACGGTCGCCGCGGCGGCGCTGGCGCTGGTCACGGCTCAGTTCGCCGGCCTGGCAAGGCCGGCGCAGGCGCAGGATTATCCGAGCCGGCCGATTCGCGTATTGATCGCGTTTCCGCCGGGCGGGCCGACCGATTTTGTCGGTCGGCTTCTCGCCGACAAAATGTCGACGCTGCTCGGCCAGCGCGTTTACATCGAGAACAAGCCGGGCGCCAACGGCACCGTGGGCGCCGACGGTATCGCCAAGGCCGATCCCGACGGTTATTCGCTATTCCTCACCACCGCCGGTGCGGTGACGATTTCGCCGCACGTGATGCCGAATATTCCCTACGACTCATTACGCGATTTCGCGCCGATCGCCGAAGTGGTCACCAATACGACGGTGCTGGTCGTCACACCGAAAATGGGAATCAAGACCGCCAAGGAGCTGGTCGCGCTCGCCAAGCAAAAACCCGGTGCGATCACGTTCGGTTCGACCGGCATCGGCTCGACCACGCATCTTGCCCAAGTGCTCCTCGCCGATGCTGCGCACGTCCAATTCCTGCATGTGCCCTATCGCGGCGCCGCGCCGATGTTGACCGATCTGCTCGGCGGTCAGGTGCAGGTAGTGGCCGCCGACCTCACGGTGTTGATGGCGCAGATCGAGGCTGGAACGGTAGTGCCGATCGGCGCCGCGGCCGATCAACGCAATCAGATGATTCCGGACGTGCCGACGCTTGCCGAGCAGGGTTATCCCAATACCGATGCGTCGAACTGGTATGCCCTGCTGGCGCCGACAAAGACGCCGCCGGCGCTGATCAAAAAGCTCAACGGCGCCCTCAATACCGCGCTTGGCGACCCCGACGTGCGTGGCAAAATCGTCAAATCGGGCGCAGTGCCAGTCGGCGGCGCGCCCGAGGCGCTCGCCACATTCATGCGCGCCGAATACGACAAATGGGGCCGCGTGGTTGCCGAACACGGGATCAAGGAGACCCCGTAGGGATGGTCAGCCTGGCCGGTATTCGCCGGTCTTTGGATCGGGCTTTAGCTTCGGCATGGCGGAGCGGTCGTGCGGCGCGGCTTTGGCACGCATCTCATCAAGCTCGGCATTGACCCGGCGCACCTCTTTGACGCACCAGCGCGCCAGCACCGTGGCACCGATAACGCCGAGTGCGAAAACCACCAGTGGCGGCATTGCTCTTTTTCTCCTGCCCGACTGTGCACGATCCTAGCGCCGGCAGCCAGCCGAATTATGGCCGCAGGTTTCGTTGGAGCATGATCTTTTCGGAAAGCCGGTTCCCACTTTTCCGGATCATGCTCTAAAGCCCAAAACGCGCCCAAATGGCGCGCGCTTCAAGCGCCGAGATGAGGTCTTCGGCAACGGCCAAGCGGGTCGGCACTGCCAAAGCCGTCTCACCGGCCGCGCCAAACAGACGCCGGCCGAACCAGCCACGCTCGGCGGACACCAGGGGCGTAACGAGCTTGTCGCCGAATCGTTCGCGCAAGACGCCGCGAAGATCGCCGATCGCATCGACGAGCCCGAGTTCCAGTGCCCGCCGGCCGGTCCAATAAGCACCAGAAAACAGATCGTCTTCCGCGCCAGTAAGCTTGCCGGCTCGGCGCGATTTCACCAGCGCAATGAAGTCGTCGTGGATTTCGCGCTGCAATTTTTTCAGCCGCTCCACGTCGTCGGGATTTTCCGGCAAGAACGGATCGAGCATGGATTTGTGCTCGCCGGACGTATAGAGCCGCCGCTCGATCCCGAGCTTGGCAATCGCTTTATCGAGGCCGAACGAGCCGCCGACTACGCCGATCGAGCCGACGATGGAATGCTGATCGGCCACTATTTCGTCCGCCGCGCAGGCGATCATGTAACCGCCGGATGCACCGGCGTCTTCAATGAAGGCAATCACCCGGCGCTTATGCTGCTCGGCCAATTGCCGGATGCGGCGAAAGATCAGGTGCGACTGCACCGGCGATCCGCCTGGCGAATTGACAACAAGGGCAACCGCGGCGGCCTGACGTATCGTGAAGGCGCGATCGAGCGTGCGGGCGAGGCCGGCAAGCGTGAGACCTGGGCGCAACGGAGTGGAAAAGCCGATGATACCGGTCAATCGCACCACCGGGACTACCGGACGATCGCGCTGAAAACGTTGCGGGACGAGGCCGCGCAAGCCGCCAAGCGCGCGGGTGGAAAGCTCACGAATGGATGGGTTGGGGGAACTGTCTGTCATGCTGCGCAAATAAGCAGCCTTTTGGCAGCCCTCAAGTAACCGTTTTTTAAGCCGATGGAACGCTTCTTGCTTGAAGGGATAGCGCCGGTCACCTGCGGCAGAGGCAAGGGGCTAATGAAGATCTACTTCCTCCTGATGATTGTGAGCGTCTTTGTTGCTCTTTCGTATATTCCTATCCGGGCCGAACCGAAGCAAAACCCGGCGGCGCCACCCGATTCAGTACCGGCGTAATGCCTAAGGCTTAAGCAGCAATCCGCTGCTACCTTGATCACGAGATAGGAAAAGTCGCGCGTCAGCGTGCGGTCAAAACGAGCGCTGCGCCATCGCGCAGTATCGTGTTCGCCTGTGCGCTCGGCTTGTTATCGCTGCCGGCGAGGACCAATCCGGGCAACAAGGATAGCGGGGCATTGCTGGTCTTTGCTGCGCTCACCAGCACGCGGATCGCGGCGGCGCCGGGCTTCGGGTAAACCGGCATAATCGTGATCGCGCCGAAACCCGACGCCAGCGCGGCGAGCACATCGGCGAGACCATCGGCGCGCCAGATCAGCGTCAACGCGCCTTGCGGCCGTAACAGCCGCGCGGCGGTATCGATCCAACGCGCCATCGTGCCGGATGATGCGGCATGCGCCAGCCGCCGCGCCTGATCGGGCGACGGATTATGCGGCGCGTTGAATGGCGGGTTCATCAACACATGATCGGCGGCGTCGGGGGCAAGAGCGGCATCGGCGAATTGCGCGACCGGCGCCGCGACATCAAGACAAACCACCCGCACACGCTCAGCGAGGGCATTGCGCGCGGCGTTTTCGCGCGCAAGCGCAGCGAGGTTTGGGTCGAGTTCGATGAGCGTGACGGCAAGGCCTTCGACCCGGCGCGCGAGCGCCAGCCCGGCCGCGCCGACGCCGGCGCCGAGCTCGATCGCGTGCTCGCCCTTCTTCCCCGGCGTTGCCGCTGCCAGCAGCACCGCATCATGGCCAAAGCGGTGGCCGCGAAGCGGCTGCCGCAACGTGAGTTTGCCGCCGAGGAGCGCGTCTTCGCTGGTCGGATCCGCTGCGGCGCCCATCAGCGGCGGTCGGGACGGAGCTCGTGGCCGAGGCCCGCGTCCTCGAGCAGACGGCGCGCCATTTGGACTTCGTCCTCGCCGACCAAGATGCGGCGCGGAAAAATGTCAATCGAGCCTTCCAGCACGCTCATATTCTGATCCACGACCAAATGCTTGATGCGCGCGCTATTCAGGAGCGCTTCAATGGCCGAGATCAGCACGGCGTCGGTGGTGCGGACGAGTTCGCGCATGATCAGCTCTGCCGCGACGCCCGTACAGGCCGGCCATGCTCGGACGATGCAGCTATGTGCGACAACTGTCTTGGCCTCTCGCGATGGCGACATCGGGCGCTGGCACTCCCACGTGCCTCAATCTATATACGCGCGTATCACCTTCTCATTATGATGCGACCATAGCCTTTCCGCCCGTGCCGTCCTATCGGAGAAATGACTGAAGTGGCCGTCATCGTACCATTCGAAAGCGCGCGTGAGCCGTCGATCGACCCGTTGGTCGATCTGGTCGCCGCCGATATGGAACGCGTCAACGCCGCCATCATCGGGCGCACCGGCTCGGAAGTGACGATGATCCCCGAGGTCGCCAATCATCTGATCAATTCCGGCGGCAAGAGACTGCGGCCGATGCTGACGCTGGCTTTATCGCGGCTCGCGGGCTATGGCGGCGACGGTCATATCAAGCTCGCGGCGGCGGTCGAATTCATGCATACCGCAACGCTGCTCCATGACGACGTGGTCGATGAGAGCGAGCTGCGGCGCGGCCGGCTCGCGGCCCGCATGCTGTGGGGCAACGAAGCCAGCGTTCTGGTCGGCGATTTTCTGCTCGGCCAGGCATTCAAGATGATGGTCGAAGTCGGCAGCCTCAAAGCGCTGGAGATTCTGTCCGCCGCCGCCGCGGTGATCGCCGAGGGCGAGGTCATGCAGCTCGCCGCGGCGAAGAACACCGCGACCACCGAGGACGAATATATCGCGGTGATCCGCGCCAAGACCGCGGAACTGTTTGCCGCCGCATGCGAGGTGGGCCCCGCAATATCCGGACGGCAGAAGGCCGAGCAGGCGGCGAGCCGCTCCTACGGCATGAATCTCGGCATCACCTTTCAGCTCGTCGACGATGCGCTCGATTATGGCGGCGTATCGTCGCGCCTTGGCAAAAACATCGGCGACGATTTTCGCGAAGGCAAGATTACGCTGCCGGTCGTGCTCGCGTTCCGCCGCGGCAGCGATGCCGAACGCGAATTTTGGCGGCGCACGCTGGAGCGCGGCGAAGCGAGCGAAGCCGATCTCGATCACGCCATCGGGCTGATGGTCAAGCATCGGGCGATCGAGGACACGATCGGTCGCGCCCATCATTACGGCGCGATCGCGCGCGACGCGCTGGCGCTGTTTCCCGATTCAAAAATGAAAGCGGCGCTCGCCGAGACCGTCGACTTCTGCATCGCGCGCACGCATTAGGACGTGCTGCGCGCTGTCGCCGGACCATTTTTTCAGCCATTGAAAAGGGCAAGAAGAACGCCGCCGACCGCGCTCACGATGACGACCACGAGCGGCGGCGCCCGCCAAGCGGTCAGCAGCACGAAGCCCGTGAGCGCGATGGCGAAATCGCCGCGTGCGTGAACCGAACTGGTCCACACCGGATTGTAGAGCGCCGCCCCAAGCAGACCCACCACCGCTGCATTGACGCCGCGCATCATGGCTTGCGCGCCGGTCTTTTTGCGAAGCGCGTCCCAGAACGGCAACGCGCCCAACAACACCAAAATTCCGGGGAGAAAAATACCGATCAGGCCCAAGATCGCGCCCGGCACGCCATGCGGAGATGGATTGGCGACAGCGCCCAGATAAGCGGCGAACGTGAAAAGCGGCCCCGGAACCGCTTGCGCCGCGCCATAGCCGGCAAGGAACGTATCGTCGCTGACCCAGCCCGGCGTGACAAACGCTTCCCGCAGCAGCGGCAGCACGACGTGCCCGCCGCCGAAGACCAGCGCACCGGAGCGGTAGAACGCATCGAACAATTCGGCGCCGGAGCCCGCTCCCAGATTGCGCAGAAGGGGGAGCCCCGCCAGCAAGACGAAAAAAACGATCAGCGCCGCAACGCCGACCGTGCGCGATACCGGGACCACAACATGGCCGGATTGGACTGGCTGCCCATCGCGACAAAGCCATAGGCCGGCCAGCGCGCCGAACGCGATGGCGCCGATCTGAGCGATCGAGCTACCGCTGAACAAGATGATCAGCGCGGCGACTGCCGCGATCGAGGCCCGCTCGCGATCGGGGCAGAGCGTCCGCGCCATTCCCCACACCGCTTGCGCCACGATCGCCACGGCAACGAGCTTGAGCCCATGAAGCAAGCCCGCACCGATCGCGCCGTGAAGATTTCCGGCGCCATAGGCGAACAGGACGAGCAGAATGGCCGAAGGCAGAGTAAAGCCGGTCCAAGCCGCTGCGCCGCCGAGATAGCCGGCGCGCATGAGACCGACCGAAAAGCCGACCTGACTGGATGCCGGGCCGGGCAAGAACTGACAAAGCGCGACGAGGTCGGCATAAGCCTGGTCGTCGAGCCAGCGCCGACGCACGACGAATTCATCGCGGAAATAGCCGATATGAGCGATCGGCCCGCCGAAGCAACTCAGCCCGAGTTTGAGGAAAATGAGCAGAACTTCGGCAGGCGAGCCCGCCCCCTTAGCGACAATCATTGAAAGCCAAATCTGTTCTGCGACCGCTCTCCGTCGTTATGTAACCGAAATTCATTGCCGGACGACAGGACAAAAAAGAAGCGCCGCCTCGAGGGCGGCGCTCTTTCGCTTCAACGAAGACTAGCATGCCGGGTATGGGTAATAGCCGCACCGGCGGGCGTAGTTGTAATAGCCGTAGCCGGCGGCGCCGGCCGCCGCCGCCGCACCAACATACGCACGGCGATGCACACGGCGATTGACGCCGGCGACACTCATCGGCGTGAGCGGGCGCCCGACTCTCGCGTCCGCAGTATCGATGGACAACGATGGTGCTTTGGCGGGCGACCAATTAAGCGTAAGCGGAACCGAGCATAGCAACCCCGCGGCAACAACAAGGCCAAGTGCGCTGAGCTTTTTCATGACCGTTACTCCATCACACCCTCGGAGGCGAACATAAAAACTTTTCTCGCTGCAAGACTTTGATTTGGGTCAAACTGCGTTTCACAGATTTGGGACGGACAAGCGCGTGACTTCTTGAGTGATATTACGGACCTAAGCTTGCTGGTCGACATATCGGCCGCTTGCGCAGTCGCAAAACACGAAAGAGCCATTCCATGCATCAGGATCGATTTGTGCCGCCGAGCGGGGCGTTTACGCGCAGCGTTCCGATTCGTTTTTCGCATTGCGATCCAGCCGGCATCGTCTACTTCCCGCATTACTTCGACATGTTCAACGGTCTGATCGAAGATTGGTATGGGCAAGAGCTCGGTTACGATTATGCCGAGCTGATCACCGGCCGCCGGTACGGATTTCCGTTCGTTCATATCGAATGCGATTTCAAGATTCCGAGCCGGATCGGCGAAGTGATCGACCTGACTTTGCTGATCGAGG
The DNA here is from genome assembly GCA_046730495.1 of Pseudomonadota bacterium. GTDB lineage: Bacteria > Pseudomonadota > Alphaproteobacteria > Rhizobiales > Xanthobacteraceae > BOG-931. The sequence continues at coordinate 4,582 of JBKPIZ010000064.1, read as the reverse complement.
ATATCGGCCGCTCCTCGCTGGCGATCGCCATTGTCTGTCACCGCGACAATATCGAGCGGCTGCGCGCGCGCATGGTCACGGCGATGATGTCGCTGGAGACCAAGAAAGCGGTGGCGATGCCGGAGGGCTTGCGCGAGGCAATTGAAGCCTACAGGCGGCGAACTGCGGCCGGCGCCGCGTAGAAATTCAATTAACGGCTTCGTTCCGGCAAGCTGCAAGAAAGAAGGCGACGCGACTCGCCACGTGCGCCTCGATTTCGGCGCGCAGCGTTTCCAGCTTCTCGCCGAACAACGCTCGCATGATCATCGGCTTGAATACCAAATCCATGAAGCACTGCGTCGTCGCTGCAATCCGCTCCGGCGCGAAGGCCGGCAAGGCGCCAAGCCCGTCGGATTGCGCAACCTCGCTTAACAGCCGGCCGACGGTGCCCTCGCCGCATTGGCGCGCCATTCCTTGAATGCCGTTCGCGAGATCGGGGAAGCGGCGCGCTTCGGAAATGCCCACGCGCATCAAATCGACGGTGTTGCCGGCCAAGGCCCAGGTCAGGAGAGCGACGCCGAAACGCGTGAGCCGCTCCTCGATTGTCCTTCCGGTCGGGGCGTGACCCTCGAACCTACCGACAACCGCGGACACGTTGCGCATCACCACGGCCGTGAAAAGCGCCTCCTTGCTGGGGAAGCGCGCATAGATTGTCGGCTTGCCGGCACGGGCGAGGTTCGCGATTTCGTCGATGCTGGCGCCAGACAGGCCCCGCTCAAGAAACACGCGGCGCGCCCCATCGAGGATGCGCTCGTCCACCTCCCCGACCAGTTCCCGGCGCGGGCGGCCACTGCGCACTGTCGGGCGCTTGTGCAGGGGCTTCGCCTTTGCTTCAACTCTGCCCATCGCTCGATCCTCCTCGGCCGTATCGGCCTCCCCCCGACGTCCGTAAACCTTACTGGCGTCTAGCTAATTTAATATGGTGCAGGCCAAAAGTAAAGAAACGAAACGGTACCGTATAAAATTCTTGACAGAGGCGGCCGGAGGTTATATGGAACGAAACAGTATCGTTCTATTTAGTTCCGGATCGAGGAGTCTGCAATGCCAGGATGGGATGGAGCGTCAGTCGACGAGTTGCTGGCCGATCCGATCGTTCGCGACCTTATGGCCGCGGACGGCGTCGACCCACCTGAATTGAGGGCGATGCTGTACGACGTGCAGCGCACGATCGAGTGCTACGCCACACGGCACGGCGGGCCCACTTCTTTGGCCGGCTTTGTGAAGCTTTGCAGCTCAAAACCGCAAGCAACCGTAGCCCGGCCAAATCCTCGGGCAAATCGTGAGCAACCCAATCGAGAAAGTCGAATGGCGCATGCAGACCATTCGCGACTATCGCTGGCGCCATCCCTGTTCGACCGCGCCGGGCAACGTACCGCCAGGAGCTGAACAATGACTCTCCAGGCACAAATCGACCGCGACGAGCAATCGGTCCTCGAATATCCCGAGCCGCGATCCGCACGAGCCTGGTCGCGGTCCTCCGCAGCAAATCCGGCGCTGTCCGCCGATGCCGGTACTGCATTCGTCCGCGCCCGCATGCTGGCGCAACAACCGCAGCCTTCCGAAGGACGCCATGTCATCGATTTTCCGCCCGCGCGCGAGGATGGCCATCCAGATCAGGACAAACGCCGAGAACCTCACCGCGCCGGATTCTTTGGGCGGCGCAGGCTGATATTGGCGCTCGCGTTGCCCTTAGTCTTGGCGACAGCGGCAGGCGGCTATCTGTACTGGGATTACGCGGGCCACTTTCAATCGACCGACGATGCCTTCATCGCGGCGCGCGCCTTTTCCATGGCGCCGAAGGTCTCCGGCTATATCACCGCCGTACCGGTCACCGACAACCAGCATCTCGGCGCGGGCGATGTGATCGCACGCATCGACGATCGCGATTACCGCGTCGCGCTCGATCAGGCCAAGGCGCAACTGGCGCACGATCAGGCGCTGCTCGAACAGGCCAAGACCAATCTCGGCCGCTATCAATACCTCGTCCAGCGTAACGCGATTGCCCAGCAACAAGCGGACGATCAGCGTTATCTGGTCGCGCAGACTGAGAGCACGGTCGCGCTCGATCAGGCCAAAGTGGACGCCGCGCAGCTCGACCTTTCCCACGCCACGATCACTGCGGCGGAGCCCGGACGCGTCGTCAGCCTCACCGCCGCGGTCGGGCAATACGCGCAGGCCGGCACGGCTTTGACGATGTTCGTCCCCGACCAAATCTGGGTCACGGCGAATTTCAAAGAGACTCAGCTCGACGCAATGCGGCCGGGACAATCGGTGAAGCTCGCGATCGACGCCTATCCGGACCGCAGTATCAGCGGCCACCTCGCCAGCGTACAGCCGGGATCGGGCACCGCCTTCTCGCTGCTGCCGGCCCAAAATGCGACCGGCAATTACGTCAAGATCGTGCAGCGCGTGCCGGTCAAGATCGTCATCGACGCTCCGCCGGCTGACGTCGCGCTTGGCCCCGGCATGTCGGTGGTCCCGACCGTGCGCATCGATCCCACACCGTCGCTCTATGAGCGGCTGAAGGCGTGGCTGTGAGCGCCGCCACCAGCCGAGCTGGTGCTTCCGACACCGGCGCGAGCGGCAATCCGTGGCTGATCGCGGTCCTGGTTGCATTCGCAGCCTTCATGGAAGTGCTCGACACCACCATTGCCAACGTGGCGTTGCCATATATTGCCGGCGGGCTCGGCGTCAGCGAGGACGAAGCGTCCTGGGTGGTGACGACCTATCTCGTCGCCAATGCCGTCAGCCTGACCGGGTCGAGCTATTTCGCCCGGCGCCTCGGCCGCAAGCCTTTCTTTCTGATCTGCCTGGCGCTGTTCACCGCAAGCTCGGTGCTGTGCGGTTTCGCGCCCAATCTGCAGTCGTTGCTGCTGTTCCGCATCCTGCAAGGGCTCGGCGGCGGCGGCATGGTGCCGGTGTCGCAGTCGATCCTTGCCAGCGCGTTTCCGCTGGAAAAACGCGGCCAGGGTTTTGCGCTGTTCGGCATCGCCGTGGTCGTGGCGCCGGTGGTCGGACCTACGCTCGGCGGCTGGATCGCCGATAACCTCTCGTGGCAGTGGTGCTTTCTCATCAACGGCCCGGTCGGCGTGATGGCGCTCGGGCTCATTGGTGCGCTGCTGCGCGAGTCAAATGCCGAGCTTGCCGAGCGCAAGCGCTTCCTGCAGCAAGGCCGCGCCTTCGATCTCGTCGGCTTCGTACTGGTCGCAACCTTTCTCGGCGCACTCGAGATCGCGCTTGACCGCGGCCTTGAGGACGACTGGTTCTCGTCGACCTTCATCGTCGTTGCGATGGCGATTTGTGTGCTGGCCTTCGTGCTGATGATTCCGTGGGAGCTCAGCCACCGCAATCCGATGATCGACGTGCGCATGGTGGCGACACGGCAATTCGGTGCATCGTTCCTGGTGATGCTCGGCGCCGGCGCGATCTTGCTCGCGACCACGCAATATCTCCCGCAACTGGTGCAGCAGAGTTTCGGTTACACCGCCACCTGGGCAGGCCTCGTGCTCACGCCGGGCGGCATCGTCACCGTTTTTATGATGCCGCTAGTCGGCCGCCTGACCGGTACGGTGCAGCCTCGCTATCTAATCGCAGCCGGCGCGGCAATCTGCGCATTCGCGATGTACGACATGACCAAGGTCAATGGTGACCTCGGCTTCTGGTTCTTCGCCACCTCGCGCATTTATATCGGCATCGGACTGCCGCTGGTGTTTCTGCCGATCATCGCCGCCTCCTACGACGGGGTTGCGCCCGGCAAGACCGACATGGCGTCGGCTCTGATCAACGTGGCGCGCAATACCGGCGGCTCGATCGGCATTTCGCTCGCCAACAACGTGCTCGCGCATCGTGAGCAATTTCACCAGAGCCGGCTGGTCGAACTCAGCAATCCATCGACGAGCCAGTATCAGAACACGTTGAAGCAGATGATGGACTATTTCACCACGCACGGCAGTTCGCTCGCGCAAGCCAAGCAGCAGGCCTTCGCCTGGATTGGTCAGCAGGTGCAGACGCAGGCGAGCTACCTCGCTTATGTGGACGTGTTCTGGACTCTGGCGCTGATCTCGCTGGCGGCTGTTCCGCTCGCGCTCACGTTGCGCAAGGTGAAGCTCGGCGGGCCGGCGGCGGTCGGTCATTGAGGTTGATGATCCACTCCAGAATGGAGAGCAACAATGAGGTACCGTATCCTTGCCTGGGCCGCTATCAGCTGGATTGCCGTCTGCCTTGGCCCCTATGTCTACGCGCTCAATGATCTGATCACTTGGCGATAGCGCTAGCGGGAACCTGTAGCTTCGTAGCTCAGCATGAAGAGCATTGGCGCGCCGGGTATCATGACGCACGCCGCACCTTGCGGCATCCCGAAGTGCTAAAACGGCCCATCGATCACGCCGGAGTGTTTACGTTCGATCTCGCCGCCGATGGCCGTTAATGAGAGCGCTTGAGCGGGGGCATAAGCGCTGAGCCCGAGGTCAAATGGCGCTGCATATCGAAGACTATGCGCTGATCGGCGACTGCAAGACTGCTGCTTTGGTCGGCCGCGACGGTT
>JBKPIZ010000063.1:0-11789 GCA_046730495.1 Pseudomonadota bacterium | reverse complement strand
AAGCGGGCGCGTTCGCTGCGCCAAGTGCCGGAGCGAAAGCGGCGGTAGCCGGCGATGAAATCTTCCATATCGGCCGTGATCCGGATTTCTGTTTCGCCCGCTCATTCGCACGCGATATAAAACGATGCAACAAGGATCGTTGACCAAGGATCGTTGACGATGAGCGAACTCAGCGTTTACAGCAGCATCGGCGTGCGCAGCGCCGCCGAGGAATTGTTCCGGAAATTCGAAAAACAAAACGGCAGCCGGCTTGCCGTCACGTGGGGCACGGCGCCGATGCTGGTCGCGCGTATCGAGGCAGGCGAGCGAACCGACGTTCTGATCCTCAGCCGGGCCGGCATCGATACGTTACACAAGCAGGGAAAAATTCTATCGGGCACCGATGTGACGCTGGCCGGATCGGGTGTCGCCATTGCGGTGAAGGCGGGTGCGGCGAAGCCGGATATATCCACGCCAGAGGCTCTTAAGCAAACGCTGCTCAAGGCAAAATCCATCGCCTATAGCGAGCCATCGGCGGGGGGCGCAAGCGGTGTGTATTTTGCCAAATTGCTCGAGCGCATGGGTCTTGCCGCGCAGATGAAGCCGAAGACCAAATACCCGCCGGCGGGGGGTTTTTCCGCTGAACTGCTTTTGACCGGCGAAGCCGAACTTGCGGTTCAGCAGAAACCTGAATTGCTGCACGTGCCCGGCGTCGAAATCGTCGGTTTCCTCCCCGGCGATCTGAACCTCGTCACCGAATTTGCCGCCGCGATCATGTCGGGAAGCCAGAACGCGGAAATGGGAAAAGCGCTGATCGGCAGTTTGTGTTCGCCGCAAGCCGCCGCTGTGTTCCGGTCTAAGGGGCTCGACCCGCGCTAACCCGTCTCCGGCTACACCAGCATCATCACCGGACTTTCGATCAGCGCTTTGAAGGCGCCGATCAGCTCGGCGCCAAGCGCGCCGTCGACGGCGCGATGGTCGCAGGACATCGTGACGCTCATGATATGGGCGGCTTCGATCCTGCCGTTGCGCACCACAGCGCGCTCTTCGCCGGCGCCGACCGCCAGGATCGTCGCATGCGGCGGGTTGATCACTGCGGTGAAATCCTTGATCCCATACATGCCCAGATTCGAAATCGCCGTGGTGCCACCCTGATATTCCTGCGGCTTGAGCTTGCGCGCACGCGCGCGGCTTGCGAGTTCGCGCATCTCGTTTGAAATGGCCGACAGCGATTTGCTTTCGGCATTGCGGATGATCGGCGTGATCAAGCCATTTGGCATCGCCACCGCCACACCGATATCGGAATGCTTGTGCTTGAGCATGCCGGCTTCGGTCCAGCTGACATTGGCATCGGGGATGCGTTGCAGTGCGAGCGCCAGCGCCTTGATGACGAAATCGTTGACCGAGAGCTTGTACGCCGACTTGCCGTCCTTATTCTTCGGCGCGGTGGCATTGATCTCCTCGCGCGCCTGCAGAAGTTTGCCGATGTCGCAATCGACCGTGAGATAAAAATGCGGGATCGTCTGCACCGATGCGGTGAGCCGCGCTGCGATGGTGCGGCGCATCCCGTCATGGGGAACGATCTCGTAGCTGCCATCCTCATAGAGCGCCCGGATTTGCTGATCGCTCATCGACGGCGCGATCATCGGGGCGGGACCAGCGCCAGGAGCGGCAGTCGGCGCACGCAAGCCGCGGCCTTCGCGCGCGGCTGCGACATCGCGCGCGATCACACGGCCGTGCGGGCCTGAGCCCTGGACGCGGCCAATTTCGATGCCCGCTTCTTTGGCTAATCTGCGTGCAAGCGGCGATGAGAAAATCCGCCCTGCGGCGGGAGCCGCAGCGGCAGCTAAACCCCGGCCGTTGGTTCGGGTCGGCTCGGCTGCGTCGCGCCGCGGCGCTGCCGGAGCGGTCGGCGCCGGCGCAGGCGGCGGAGCTTTTGCCTCCTGAGTACCTGAGGATGCGGCCGCTTGCGAAGGCTTCGGCGCCGCTTCCGCCGCGCTCGGTGCCCTGGCCGGACCCGCCTTTGCCGCAGCAGCGGCGGCCTTCACATCCTCGCCTTCCTGCGCCAGCACGGCGATGAGCTGATTGACCGGCACGTCATTGGTGCCCTCCGGCACCACGATCTTGGCCAGCGTGCCGTCCTCGATCGCCTCGTATTCCATTGTCGCCTTGTCGGTCTCGATCTCGGCGATTACATCGCCGGTCTTGACCGGGTCGCCCTCTTTCTTGAGCCACTTCGCAAGGTTGCCCTTTTCCATCGTGGGCGACAGCGCGGGCATCAGGATATTGACGGGCATGGCGCGAGGATTTCACCGCAAAGGAGTTACCGGTAGCAAGCCGCCTTGGTCGCCTCGACGACTTCGGCGACCGACGGCAGCGCGAGCTTTTCCAAATTTGCGGCATAAGGCATCGGCACGTCCTTGCCGCAGACGCGGGTTACCGGGGCATCGAGATAATCGAATGCGTCTTCCATCACGCGCGCGGCAATCTCGGCGCCGACGCCGGACTGCTTCCAGCCTTCTTCGACGGTCACAAGGCGGCCGGTTTTTTTAACCGATTCCACGATCGTGTCGGTATCCATCGGTTTAAGCGTGCGCAAATCGATCAACTCGGCTTCGATATTTTCTTTCGCCAGTTCCTCTATTGCCTTGAGCGCGTAGCTCATTCCCATCGACCAGGCGACGATCGTGACGTCCTTACCTGGGCGTACGATCCGCGCACGACCGATCGGCAGCACATAATCGTCGAGCTTTGGCACCGGCGACGAATGGCCATAGAGGATTTCATTTTCCAGAAAGATCACCGGATTGGGGTCGCGGATCGCCGCTTTGAGCAAACCCTTGGCATCGGCGGCATTCGAGGGAGCGATCACCTTCAAGCCCGGAATGTGCGAGTACCAAGCCGAATAGTCCTGGCTGTGCTGCGCAGCGACGCGCGAAGCCGGTCCGTTCGGTCCGCGGAATACGATAGAGACTCTGACCTGCCCGCCGGACATGTATTGGGTTTTCGCCGCCGAATTGATGAGCTGATCCATCGCCTGCATGGCGAAGTTAAAGGTCATGAATTCGACGACCGGCTTTAATCCGGCAAGCGCCGCGCCAATGCCGACGCCGGCGAAACCATGTTCGGTGATCGGAGTGTCGATGACACGTCGGGCACCGAATTCATCCAATAAACCCTGGGTGACTTTGTAGGCGCCTTGATATTCGGCGACCTCCTCGCCCATGACAAAGACGTCGGGATCGCGCCGCATCTCCTCGGCCATGGCATCGCGCAGCGCCTCGCGCATGGTCATGGAAACGAGTTCGGTGCCTTCGGGCACTTCCGGTTCCGGCATGATCTCGGCCGATGGCGGCTTGGCGGTGCCGGTCGGCGCCGGTGTCACCGCTTGCGGTTTTTGCGCAGGGGTTGCGGATTCGGCAGCCTTCTCATGGCGCGACGGTTGCTCGGCCTTGCCCTGCTTGGCGGGCGCCTGTTTGCCGTCCTTGAGCGCGGCTGCGTCTTCGCCTTCGGCGAGGATCATGGCGATCGGGGTATTCACGGCCACATCCGCGGTGCCTTCAGGCACGAGAATTTTGCCGAGCGTTCCCTCGTCTACCGCTTCGACTTCCATGGTGGCTTTATCGGTTTCGATTTCGGCGATGACGTCGCCGGATTTGACCGGGTCGCCTTCCTTCTTAAGCCATTTGGCGAGATTGCCCTTCTCCATCGTCGGCGACAGCGCGGGCATCAACACTTCGGTCGGCATGGCGGCTCACATCAAGTCGCGGCAACGGCACTTTAATGATAGACGTCGGTGTAAAGTTCGGCGGGATCGGGTTCGGGATCGTGGGTGGCGAATTCGGACGCTTCATTGACGATGGTGCGGACCGCAGCGTCAATCTTCTTCAAGTCATCTTCGCTCACCCATTTCTTGTCGAGGAGCCGTTTGCGCACCTGTTCGATCGGGTCGTGCTCGGTGCGAACTTTGTCGACTTCTTCCTTGGTCCGGTACTTGGCCGGGTCCGACATTGAGTGGCCACGATAACGATAGGTCAGCATTTCCAAAATGATCGGGCCCTTTCCGGCGCGGCACCACGCCAGCGCCTGATCGGTGGCCGCTTTAACTGTGCGCACGTCCATGCCGTCGACCTGCGAGCCGGGGATGTTGAAGGAAGCGCCGCGTTTGGAAAGATCGGGCTGTGCCGATGAACGCGCGACCGATGTTCCCATCGCGTAACGATTATTTTCGATGACATAAATGACCGGCAGCTTCCACAGCTCGGCCATATTGAAGCTTTCGTAAACCTGACCTTGATTTGCCGCGCCGTCGCCGAGATAGGTCAGGCTGACATCGTTGCTGCCGCGATATTTGTTAGCGAAGGCTAATCCCGTGCCCAGCGGCACCTGCGCACCGACGATGCCGTGACCGCCGTAGAATTTCTTCTCCAGCGAGAACATGTGCATCGAGCCGCCCTTGCCCTTGGAATAGCCGCCGCGGCGTCCGGTAAGCTCCGCCATCACGCCTTTCGGGTCCATGCCGCACGCGAGCATGTGACCGTGATCGCGATAGCCGGTGATCATCTGATCGCCATCGCGCATGGCGAGCTTCATGCCGACCACGATCGCTTCCTGGCCGATATAGAGGTGACAGAAACCGCCGATCAGCCCCATCCCATACATCTGGCCGGCCTTTTCCTCGAACCGGCGGATCAAGAGCATTTGGCGGAGCGCGAGCAGCTCTTGCTCTTTTGAAAATTCGGGAACTGAGGTCTGGTTTGCCGCGAGATCTGCGCTCGGAAGCAAGCCCTGCGCACTATGGGTCGATTGTTTGGTTTGGGCGACTGCCATTCCTGTCCTCAACACGTCCGCGGCACTTATCCAATAGCCGAATTCCCCCCCTAGCGAAAGGCGGGGGAGGCCTCGTCATCGGCGCGCGACCGCGCAGCCAAATCGTTGTCGGAAAAGCTCATTTCGGAACGTAGGCCGGCAAGTTCAAGGCCACGGCAGGCCCGTTGTCCTGGCCTTCGTCAGGGGCTTTAAGGCCTCGGTGCGGCCGCCGAAAGCGACGGCCGATTGTGCATGAGTGTCAAATCGTGCGGGTCGGTGTAGTCGAGAAGCGTCCGGGCGCGTTCATCCAGCATATCGGGATCGAGATCATCGGACTTTAGGAGCGCAATCCGCCTTTCCCACTGCGCCTGTTCGGCTTTGAGGCGATCAAGCTCGGCGTTGAGCGTCGCCATCTGCCGTTCGATGTCTTCTTTGGCTTTAAGGCCGCGATCGCCGTTATACGCATTCACGCCGAAATAGCCGATCAGCAATGCGGCCAGGGCGTAGAGTGCGAGCGTGTTGAGAATTCTGCGCAGGCGCTTACGCGTGACCATGCCACACCATGCGAGCTTGTCGATTAAAGCGGGATTAATACGACACCGGTTCGCCGCGGGTGCCGGCATTCGATAACCGCACTCGGGGAAAAATCGGATCAGGGCAACCGGTTTCGAACCTCGTTGAGGACGAAGTTGCCGAACCGCTTGCTGCGGTTGCGCAGGAAACGCAAGACGCCGGCATCGACGAAGTAAGTCAAAAGGATGCTGTCGCGGGTGCGTATTTCAAGCCCGACCGGGTCGGCGGAATGCCAGGTGTCGGTGCCGACGGCGAAGGCATAACCGCTGTTCGGCACGAATGACATCTGCTTGCGCTTCGGCAGCGAGCCGTCGGCAAGTTTCTCATGAAAAATTGTGCCGATATGCGCGGTCGAGCGGTCGCGCGGCAGGTAAAGCTGCACGGTGATGCCCTTCCAGCGCGTGTCGGTATGCGGCGTGATCAAATATCCCGGAATGTCGCGCGTCAGTATCGGGATCGGATACATGCTGGTTTTGGCAAAGCGCGCGCCAAAACGGCGCTCGAGCGGCACGGCAAGCCGGCGCACGAAAGCGTCCCTGACCGGACGCGCGCATAATGCGCGCCCCACCACATCCCACACGCCGCGCTTTTGCGGCGGCAGATGGCGAATATATTCCGGAAACAAATCGATCTTCACCCGCGTGTGTGTGCCGTCGGCGAGATCGTGGCCCTTGCTCCGGCCATGCATCGGCCGGTAATCCGTCGCCTCCGGCATATTGGCGAGCATCGACTCGTATACGTCGTCAGGGAAGACGCGGTCGAATACCAGATGCGTGAACGGCGCGTCGGATAAGCTCGCGGCGTCGACCGAGGTCACGATAAAATCGCACAAGCGCTCGACGGCAAGCCGCCGGTCGCCCGACCTCAATTCAAGCGTCTGTTCCATTGGTGTATCCCCGACGCCAAAGCCGCGACTGGATATAGCGCCAACAGGCGCGGCCCGACAAGCGCGCGAAGCCGCAATCAGCCTAACGCTTTGAAAGCGCTGCGCCCGGCATAGGCCGCCTGTGCCCCGAGTTCCTCCTCGATCCGTAGGAGCTGATTATATTTGGCGGTCCGATCGGAACGCGCCACCGAGCCGGTTTTGATCTGTCCGCAATTGGTCGCAACTGCGAGATCGGCGATGGTTGAATCCTCCGTCTCGCCTGAGCGATGCGACATGACCGCGGTGTAGCCGGCTTTGTGCGCGGTTTCGACCGCAGCAAGCGTTTCGGAGAGTGTGCCGATCTGATTTACTTTGATCAGGATCGAATTGCCGATGCCCTCCTTGATGCCCTCAGACAACCGCGCCACGTTGGTGACAAAAATATCGTCGCCAACCAGTTGGCAGCGGTTGCCGATTTTCTGCGTCAGTTTCTGCCAGCCAGCGAAATCGTCTTCCGCCATACCGTCCTCGATCGAGACAATCGGATAGTGCGCAACGAGATGCGCCAGGTATTCGACCTGTTGCTCGACTGAGCGCGTTTTGCCTTCGCCTTTGTACCGATAGGCCTTGTCGCTGAAGAACTCGCTCGAAGCGGGATCGAGCGCCAGCGCCACATCCTCGCCCGGCCGGTAGCCCGCTTTCTCGATAGCCGAAAGGACAAAGTCGAGCGCTGCTTCAGCCGACGGCAAATTCGGCGCAAAACCGCCCTCGTCGCCGACATTGGTGTTGTGACCGGCGGTCTTGAGCGCGGCGCGCAGCGTGTGGAAGATCTCCGAACCGGCACGCAACGCCTCGGCGAACGATTTGGCGCCAAGCGGCACGATCATGAACTCCTGAAAATCGATCGGGTTGTCGGCGTGAACACCGCCATTGACGATGTTCATCATCGGCACCGGAAGAAGACGCGCCGCGGCGCCGCCGACGTAACGATAAAGCGGCAATCCATTGGCCATCGCCGCCGCTTTGGCGGCGGCAAGCGACACACCGAGGATCGCGTTGGCGCCGAGCCGGGCTTTGTTCGGTGTGCCGTCGAGTGCAATCAGGGTTTCATCGATCTTGATCTGTGCTTCCGCGTCCATGCCGCCGAGGGCATCCATGATCTCGCTATTAACGGCCTCGACGGCGGTGCGGACCCCCTTGCCTTGATAGCGCGTCTTATCGCCGTCGCGGAGTTCAACCGCCTCGTGGGTGCCGGTCGAGGCGCCCGAGGGCACGCCGGCACGGCCGCGCGAGCCGTCGGCGAGGACGACGTCGACCTCCACGGTCGGATTGCCCCGGCTGTCCAATATTTCACGGCCGATGATATCGACGATAGCTGTCATGCGCGATTCAACCGAAAATTAACAAGGAGCGCCGGGCCGGTGCCGGAAACTTGCGCGGCCAGTGCGCTGCTGCGGGGCTTCTACAGGATCGAGCCGGTCGTTGTCATGCCCGCAAAGAGGAAAGGTGAAGGCCAATTCCAATCGGCCAAAACCGTGGATGCCGATGTTGCATCTACGTCTTCGGCGATAAAGTAACCATCGGACGAAAAGGAGCCAACACGGTCCACAATGACAAAGCCGCCCCAACTCGGCCGCTCGGTCCGGGTCCCTGCCTCGCCGCGCGATGCAGTGCTCGACCGGGTGTCCAACCCGCATCCGGACAGCGATTACGTCGCGCGCTTTACCTTTCCGGAATTTACCGCGATTTGCCCTATTACCGGCCAGCCGGATTTCGCCACGCTCGTTGTCGATTATGTGCCGGGGCGCTGGCTCGTGGAATCGAAATCGCTGAAGCTGTATCTCAACAGCTTCCGTAATCACGGCGTTTTCCATGAGGACTGCACGGTGGCCATCGGCAAAAGATTGGTCGTGTTGTTAAGACCCAAATGGCTTCGCATCGGCGGCTATTTTCATCCGCGCGGCGGCATGCCGATCGATGTGTTCTGGCAAGCCGGAAAACTGCCGCGCGGCGTGTGGGTGCCGGATCAGGGCGTCGCCACCTATCGCGCGCGCAGTTAGCGAATTCGCCGTGCCTTGTCCGCTCAGCGCGATTCTGGCTAATTTCTTTTGGGATGGAATCTACGAGGACCTTCCATGAGATGGGTCGTCAGTATCACGATCGCGGGCGTTCTTGCCGCCGCATCGATGTCTCCGGCCATGGCGGCAAAACATGCAAGCCCGACAAAACCGAAGATGTCCGGTGCCTGCGCGCAGCAGAGCGGCCGCTGTATTTCCGATTGCGATCAATTGAATTGGTGCACGATGAACATTTGCGTTAGCGGGCAGTCGACACCGGTACCGTTCTGGCGCTGCTTCCAGCCGAGCGGCTTATGCCTCGCCCCGCACTGCTGAGAAACTGAACCCGCCGCGTTCGCCCTCAATGCCCATTGGAAGCATAGCTCGTGATCGTGCTCGGGACTGGCATCGGCACGAGATGGCGCGGGATGATCACGCGCTGACCCTCGCTCAGTGGCGCGCGCGCCGACATTGCATTGATTTCAGCGAGCGACCACACCGGCACGTGATAGGTCGCGGCTATTGATTTGAGCGTGTCGCCCGCATGCGCCAGGACCGGGAAGCCGGAGTCCCACAGTTCGACCGCGGCATAGGCCGGAACTTCCAAGTGCAGCGGGACGGCTTCGCCCTGCACTGCCGCCGGCGTGGCCGAAAGCTCCGCGATCTTACGCACCAGCTGTTCCTGGATGTGTTCGGCCTTCTCGATGTTGATGTGAATGATTTCGCTATGGTCCTTGAGGTTGAAGCTCGCGTAATGGCCATGGAACCGCGAGGCCTGCACGACATTGCCGCCGCCCATAATGTTTGATGATTGAAAGATGTTGATGTAACGCTCGACGTTAGGCGGAACGTCGTCGGCGATCCGCGTCGGATCGTAGGTCACGAGCAGGCTTACCGGAATATTTTCGTTATTCAGCCGCTGGGCGAAGGCCAAGGCTGAGTCGCCGCCCATCGAGTGACCAATGAGAACAATCGGCGCTGGATCGCGCCGATAGTCTTGGATCGCCTGATCGACCGCGGCGCGCCATAGCAAATAGGTTTGTACACTCGTGGCGACGCCGGCGTGCCGAATACGATCGGCCAGACTATCCATACCGCGCGAGTAAATTAGCCCGGCAACGCCGCGAAACAGATAGGCGCGGCCGCGCGGCTCGGCGATTTCCCTTTGCGGCGGACGAGCCGGCGGCGGCACAATATCGGCCGCGCTCGCAACGGCAACCGCAGGCGTCGGCACGGTAGGTCCGGCAGCTCCGCCGTCAGCGGCGCCTGCGAACAGGGCATCGAGATTCGCCGCTTCCCTTCGGTCGGAAGTACGCGCCGCTGAATTCGGGCTTGGCGCGGCCGAAGAACCGCCGGCGAAGGACACCGTCGAGGTGCTCTCAGGATCGAACGCAGTATAACCTCCGCAGCCGCCGAGGCAGGCTGCGAGCAACAAAACCGCAATCGGCGACCCCACTCGCCTGCAGCGTCGAATCTGCTTGGCAACGCCAAACGCACGCAACACAGACCACCCTACTAGCCCCGCCAGGATCTAAAGAGACCGCGAAATCCTTAATTTCCGCCGAACGAAGCTCCCCCAAAATACCGTTCTCGCGCCGCGAATTGAGAGCGCTGCCGGAGTTTTCGATGGCGAAATGGCGGTTGAGGCCCTATCTGCGCTCGGTCCGATTGGCGCCGAGACCGCAGCCGCATGCTATGAACAGGCCGCGATGAACCGCCCGCCCCGTATTTCCTTTGTCTCGCTTGGCTGTCCGAAGGCGCTGGTCGATTCCGAGCGCATTATCACCCGGCTGCGGGCGGAGGGTTACGAATTGGCACGTGAGCACTCCGGCGCCGATCTCGCCATCGTCAATACCTGCGGGTTCCTGGACAGCGCCCAAGCGGAGTCGCTGGGCGCGATCGGGGCGGCGATGGCGGAAAATGGCAAAGTCATCGTCACTGGTTGCATGGGCGCCGAGCCGGAAAAGATCACTGCCAAACATCCGGGGGTATTCGCTATTACCGGTCCGCAGCAATACGAAAATGTGCTGGACGCGGTTCATCGCGCGCTTCCGCCAGCGCCTAGTCCTTACGTCGAGCTGATCCCGCCTCAAGGCATAAAACTCACCCCACGGCACTACGCTTATCTAAAGATTTCAGAAGGTTGCAACAACCGCTGCACCTTCTGCATCATCCCGAAATTGCGCGGCGATTTGGTGTCCCGGCCCGCAGCCGATGTGTTGCGGGAGGCCGAACGGCTGGTGGCCGCCGGCGTGAAGGAACTCCTCGTTATTTCGCAGGATACCTCGGCCTATGGGACCGACCTGAAATACGCGGCCAGTCGCTGGAAGGATCGCGAGGTGCGGGCGAAATTCCTCGATCTCGCCTGCGAGCTCGGCGAGTTCGGCGTCTGGGTGCGCCTGCACTATGTCTATCCTTACCCGCACGTCGACGATGCCATCACGCTGATGGCGGACGGCAAAGTGCTGCCCTATCTCGACGTGCCGTTTCAGCACGCCAGTGCGGCGGTGCTCAAACGCATGCGCCGACCCGCAGCGCAGGAGAAAACACTGGCTCGCATCCGGGCGTGGCGGCAGGCCTGCCCCGACCTGACCATCCGCTCGACCTTCATCGTCGGTTTCCCGGGCGAGACCGAACACGATTTCGATGAGCTGCTGGAATGGCTATCTGAGGCGGAGCTCGATCGCGTCGGCTGTTTTCGCTACGAGCCGGTCGCCGGCGCCGTCGCCAACGATCTGGCCGCGGCTGTTCCAGCCGGAGTCAAGGACCAGCGCTGGCACCGCTTGATGGCCCATCAGCAAGCGATTTCACACAGGCGGCTGAAGCGGAAGATTGGCAAGCGCGAAAAGGTCATTGTCGACGAGGTCGGACCGAACGGTGCGAAGGGCCGGAGCAAGGGCGATGCGCCGCAAATCGATGGCACGGTCCATCTCACCAGCCGCCGCCCATTGCGGATCGGCGAGATTGCGACGGTGCGGATCGAGCGCGCCGACGCCTATGACCTGCACGGCACTGTCGTGGGTTACTGACCTTGGCAGGTCCCGATTTTCTAGGCGAGAACGCGCCTCACTGCGCCCGTCAACTTGGCTAAGTCCTCTTCGCCGATGGTGAAAGCCGGCGTCAGGTAGACAATGGAGCTGAACGGCCGGACAAAAACTCCTTCCTCGATAAAGCGTTGGCGTAATTTATTGATGTTTCCGATGCGCTCGAGCTCGACCACGCCAATGGCCCCTTTGACTCGCACCTCCTTCACCCCTGCAAGCTTGCGGCACGGCTCGAGACCGGTGCGCAGCAGTGCCTCGATTTTGCCGACCTGCGCCAGCCGCGGCTCGCGTGCGAAGAGATCGAGTGACGCATTGGCGGCGGCGCAGCCCAGCGCATTGGCCATAAAGGTGGGGCCGTGCATCAGCGCCTTTGCCGGATCGTCCGACCAGAAAGCCTCGAACACGTTTCGGCGGGCCACGGTGGCGGCTAGTGGCAGTGTCCCTCCGGTCAATGCCTTGGAC
>JBKPIZ010000062.1:0-4341 GCA_046730495.1 Pseudomonadota bacterium | reverse complement strand
CTGGCCTTCGTGCCGGGCGTCGATCTGATCGCGGTCATGCGCGAGCGCGTCAGCGATTTGCGACTCGTGCGACTCATCGAAGGCGCAGGCCACTGGATTCAGCAGGAGCGCCCCGCCGAGGTCAACGCAGCGCTGTCGGAGTTTCTGGCGACGCTCAAATAACGTCTATTGTTTGCGCATGATCTCCGCGCAAACGCTACGCGTTTGTCGTGAGGGAAACCCGGTGCCCACTTTTCCGGATCATGCGCTAGTTCTACTGAGTCAGAAAGTCGCGGTCCGCAGACCGTTGGAATCAGTTAACGATTGAGATTCACAACGGCGGGGGCTGTGATGGATCGTCGAGGGTCGGGAACGAGTGAATCGCGTTTTGCGGCCTATGTCGAGGGGCTTGTGAGCGTGATCGGTCACGCCGACCGGGCGCGGCCGCTGCGCGACTATTGCCTGGGCCTGATGCTGCCTTGCGAACGCAAGAGCGTGGAGCCGATGGCGGCGGTGACGGCACCGGAACGGACGGCTGCGCAGCACCAATCGCTGTTGCATTTTGTCGGCGAGGGGCGCTGGTCGGACGAGATGGTTCTCGGCAAAGTTCGGGAGATGGTGCTGCCTGCGATCGAACGGCCCGGGCCGATCGAGGCATGGATCATCGACGATACTGGCTTTCCCAAGAAGGGCACGCATTCGGTTGGGGTGGCGCGGCAATATTGCGGCCAGATCGGCAAGGAAGACAACTGCCAAGTCGCGGTGTCGCTGTCGATTGCGAATGAGCATGCGAGCCTGCCGGTCGCCTATCGGCTGTATCTGCCGGAAGCGTGGGCGAACGACAGCGCGCGCCTGCGCAAGGCGGGTGCGCCTGACGACATTGGCTTCAAGACCAAGCATGAGATCGCGCTCGATCAGCTGCGGTGGGCCTGCGAAGCGGGACTGCCGCGCGGCGTGGCCCTGCTGGATGCCGGCTATGGCAACAACAGCGAGCTGCGCGCCGACATCACAGGACTGGGGCTGACCTATGTTGCCGGCATTCTGTCGAACACCACGGTCTGGCCGCGCGGGACCGGGCCGCTGCCGCCAAAGCCATGGTCGGGCCGCGGCCGCCCGCCAAAGCGCTTGCGGCTTGACGCTCAACACCAGCCGGTCTCGGTCAAGGAACTCGCTCTCAGCTTGCCCAAGCGGGCATGGCGCAGGATCGAATGGCGCGAGGGCACGGCCGGGCGGCTCGCTTCACGCTTTGCATGCGTGCGCGTGCGCATAGCGCGCAATGATGCCAAACGCAGCAAGCAACGGCCAGAAGAATGGCTATTGATCGAATGGCCCAAGGATGAGAGCGAGCCGACCAAATACTGGTTCTCGACGCTGCCTGAGAACACCACACTCAAGCGCCTGGTGTACTTTGCAAAGCTGCGCTGGCGCATCGAGCGCGACTACCAGGAACTCAAGCAGGAGCTCGGGCTCGGCCACTTCGAGGGCCGCCGTTGGCGCGGCTTCCATCACCACGCCACGCTGTGCATCGCGGCCTACGGATTCCTGATCTCCGAGCGGGAGACGATTCCCCCCTCAGCACCGCGTTTCGCCGGGCTGTTCTCGCCGCCTGCGCTTCCCAGAGGTTACCGACCCAGAGGATCCGCCATTGCGGCCTGAACGACACATTCCAAACTCGATCGCGACCATGCGAAAGCGGCTCATGGTCGCCCTCGCCAGAAATCTGACACGCTGTCCCTGCTGCAATCAAAGCTTCGGACGTTCAATATCCGCCACCCGCGTCAAGCTAAACCGATGGCGCTTATGACACAGTAGATTCTTGTCCTGAGAATCCTTGAGAGGACGAGTCCAACAACGCCGTTGCGTAGGATGTCAAGATTGAGATCGAAGCACCGGTGTGTGGGAGTGGGATCGGCTGATTTTCAGGCAGAAGTGAAGGGCCCGCGGCGTGCGGGGAAGTCGTCGGGTTGCGCTGGAAGTGCGTGGTCTGTGATGCGGAGAGGCAGGCGGAGGGGTCAGGCTGCGGCCAGGAGATCGACGATCTTTTCGATGGCTTCGTCGGCGCGGTGATAGGCGAGTTCGAGGCGGCTGTCTGGCCGATGTTGCGGGTTGGGCCGGTGGTGAAAGCGGCTGTTGGCGAGCGGTCCGCACAGGCGCTTGTGGAAAAACAGCAACAGCAATGCGACCTGAACGCCTTTTCGAGTGAGGAGGTAGGCGTAGCGGGTGCCGTCACGCTCGAGGAGTCCGTGTCCCTTGAGCTTGCGCAGATCGTAGCGAAGTTGGTTGAGGCCGTAGGCGTCTGCCGAGAGATGGAACGTGGTGATGGTGGCCTCGTGGATTTCGCGTGCCGTCCAGCCGCCGACGTGGGTGCTGGCGTGCAAAAGAACCTCGAGGAGGCGGATGATACGCGTGTCCTGGATTTTGATGCCGGGGTGGCGGACCGCGCCGACCGTAATCGGGAGGGCGATCCGCTGCAGCAACGCAAAGTCGGTGTGGACGTTGAGCCACTGGGCCTGCAAACCGGCAAACCGGCTGATGATGCTCTGGAACTTGTGGCGGACCTCGTCCAGATGGTCGAGCCCCTTTTTGAGACCGAAATCGTAAAGGTTGTTGGAGCAGAGTTCGTTGCGCAAGAACATCGAGAACTTCTCATACTGCCTGAGAACAGCATTGCGGAAGTAGGCGCGGAACACGTGATGGCCGTGCTCGATCTGATCGATGACGGTGGAGAGCTTACCCCGGTGGTTGCGCTGTAGGCGCGTGCCGAAGACCTCGGCTATCTTGTGCGCGGTCAATCGCCATAAGCCAAGCTCACAGCTTCGCTCGAACAGCTTGTGGATTGGAAAGTTGCGCTTGAAGACAAAATTGAAGCAGTACTCGACCTGACTGATCGCATAGGTGCGCGATAGTTTGACCTGCCTGCGCTCCTTGGCGGAGAATTTTGGACCGAGGACGAAGGTCCAGTAGTCGAGTCGCTTGCGAATGATTTCGGGGCTGAGTTTATCAGCGGTGGCCTGCAGCGTAGCCACGTCGTCAACCGCGAGAAACGCGTTGTCGTCCTTGCGGAAGCCGACGTTGGCACCCGTGAGCTGATGTTCAATGAAGCCGTGGCCGTTGAGGTAGTATGTGGTCTGGAAGGGAAAGAACGAGCCCACGCGCATCACGATGGGGCCGAGCACTTCATCGCGAATGTAGAAGTAGTAGTGGGTGAAGCGGCTGCGCTGGTTAGCGATGATGCGGTAATTGGGGTCCTTGACGGGATATTTCGGCACCGAGATGCGGAAGGTCGGCCCCACTTCCATGCTTTTGAAAATAAAATACACGCCGTAGGCATTTTTTCGCACCATTCGGCGTTGCCAGCGGAGGACAAACTCCTCCTTGCGGATGCCCTTCTCGGCCCATTCGATGCGGATGCGATGATTGCGGGCGAAGGCCTCAACCCAGCTCTGGTAGTGATTGGTGCGCTCTCTTAAAATCTCCTTGGTGATCACTGGCGCGCCGATAACCTCGCGGAAGAAGTGGACCACGTGCTCAGGTCGGGAGAGACCGGTCAGGTAGCCGTGAATGACGATGCGGTCGAAGCAGTGATAGACGAAGGCCAGCAGGTGGCCGAACAGTTGGGTGAAGAGTTCCATGGCCAACACCACGATACGCGGTACAGGTCGGAAGAGGATCAAACGGGGACCGGGCCAACGTATGGTGGACGGCAAGAGTTTTCGTCTTGCCGACGAGGTCCGCTACATTCAGCGTCGGGCTGCCGAGCACGACGAGCGCATTGTCACCGTTGGCCAGCTGGTTCTCTTCTCGACCAAAACCGGCGATGCGTGGCTGCTCGATGCCGTCGATCATTTGGCCGCGCGATTGGCCCGAGATGGGGATCCCGAACTGGTCCACATCGAGGACACCGACACCACTTTCGCGATCGCGTGGAAGGGGCAATACCGTATCGAGGGACAGACCTTCGTCTACGTCGATGGTCATAGTGGCCGGGTCACGGCCATCTCCGGCTACCCAACGCAGAAGCTCGCTCAGCTCCGATAGCTCGATGGATTCAACATGCTCCACCGGCGTGCCCCATCAATGGCAACACGCGAAGGACTTGCCGACGCCGGCGGAGCAAAATTTCAAATATGTTTGGCTAGTCTTGACGCGCAAGAGATCGGCCGAAAAGGCACGGCTTGAGCAGCGATTGCGCGAGCTGGGCCAGAGTCAATCTGCCAGCGCTATAAAAGTGAGCCACGCGCGGCGCCCTTACCCACGGGTTTTTCCGAAGTATAGAAATCCCGCCCAGCCGTCCGAGACTTGGGCCGGTCGCGGGAAGCAACCACGCTGGCTGACTGCACAACTCAGGTCCGGGAAAAAGCT
>JBKPIZ010000061.1:0-5676 GCA_046730495.1 Pseudomonadota bacterium | reverse complement strand
ATCAACCAGGGCGAGGTCTGCTCGGCGGGAAGCCGCATCCTGGTCCAAAAGCCGATTTACAAGAAATTCGTCGATGCCATGGCCGAGAAAGCAAAAAATATCAAGCTGGGCGCGCCGCTTGATCGTGACACCAAGATGGGTCCGCTGGTCAGCAAGGAACAGTACGACCGGGTTCGCTCCTACCTCGACGTGGGCAAGAAAGAAGCCAAGCTTGCTTTCGGCGGCGGAAGGGCAGAGCAGTTCGCCAAGGGCTACTACGTGCAGCCCACGATCTTCTATGACGTCGACAATAGCGCCCGCATCGCGCGCGAAGAAATCTTCGGCCCGGTTGCGGCGGTGATCCCATTCGACGACGAAAAAGATGCGATGAAGATTGCCAACGACTCTCCTTATGGCTTGGCTGCTGCAGTGTGGACTCGCGATATATTCAAGGCCTTCCGTGTGGTGAAGTCCCTGCGCGCGGGCATCGTGTGGATCAACCACATGCAGCCCACTTACGTCGAAGCACCTTGGGGCGGCTACAAGCAGTCCGGCTTTGGCCGCGAACTCGGGCCCTGGGGCATCGAAGAGTATCTCGAGACCAAGCAGGTCCACATCAACCTGAACGAATCTCCCATCGGATGGTACTGAGATGGCAACGATCCAACTGAAAACTCAGATTCCCGGTCCCAGATCAAAGGCGCTTTCCGAGCGCCGCTTGAAAGCGGTGCCCCGCGGTCTATCGCACGCCACTCCGATTTACGTGGCCAAAACGGAAGGCGCGATTCTCGAAGATGTCGACGGCAACCGCTACATCGATCTCGCCGGCGGCATCGGCTGCCTCAATACCGGACATCGCGCTCCCGGTGTGCTGACAGCGATCGAACGGCAACTCGACAAATTTCTGCACACCTGTGTGCAGGTGACGCCTTACGAATGCTATGTGCGATTGGCGGAGCGCCTGAACGAGATCACGCCCGGAAAATTTCCGAAGAAAACGCTGTTCGTGAACAC
Source organism: Pseudomonadota bacterium (assembly GCA_046730495.1). GTDB lineage: Bacteria > Pseudomonadota > Alphaproteobacteria > Rhizobiales > Xanthobacteraceae > BOG-931. The sequence continues at coordinate 4,683 of JBKPIZ010000061.1, read as the reverse complement.
GGGCGCCGAGGCGGTCGAGAACGCCGTGAAGATCGCGCGCGCCGCCACCGGCCGTCCAGGGATCATCGCGTTCGAAGATGCCTTTCACGGACGCACCATGATGGCGTTGTCGCTTACCAGCAAGACCCATCCTTACAAGGCGGGATTCCAGCCTTTTCCCGGCGAGGTTTATCGCATTCCGTACGCGTATTGCTATCGCTGTTCGTATTCACTGACCTATCCCTCGTGTGATCTGTACTGCGCGCGGCATCTGGAAGACACCTTCAAGCGCGTGGTGGCTGCAGAAGGCGTGGCGGCGGTGATTGCTGAGCCCGTTCTGGGTGAGGGCGGCTTCGTGGCGCCTCCGCTCGATTACTTCCGCACTTTGGTGGATATTTGCCACAAGCACGGCGTGCTGTTCATCGCCGACGAAGTGCAGAGCGGCTTTGGTCGTACGGGAGCGCTCTTCGCCAGCGAGCGCTACGGCATTGAGCCCGACATCCTTGTGACCGCCAAATCGATTGGCGGAGGCTTGCCCCTGGGCGCGATTACCGGCCGCGCTGAGATCATGGATGCTCCCGGCCCGGGCGGTTTGGGTGGAACGTTCGCGGGCAATCCGGTCGCCTGCGAAGCGGCGCTGGCCGTGCTTGACATGTTCGAGCAGCAGGATCTGAATGCGCGCGCCCAGTCTCTCGGCGACCACTTCCAGAAGCGTGCGCGCGAGTGGCAGAAACGCTGGCCCTTGATCGGCGAGGTGCGTGGATTGGGCGCCATGCAGGCGGTTGAACTGGTCCAGTCGCAGGACAAGCGCGAACCGGCGTCAGAAGAAACGAAACAGGTCACGCAGTATTGTTACGAGCACGGTGTGATCACGATTTCTGCGGGCTCCTACGGCAACGTGATTCGCCTGCTGATGCCGTTGGTGATCACGGATGCGCAGATGGATGAAGCGCTCGACGTGCTCGAGGGAGCGTTCAAGTCCGTTTACGAAAGAAAGCAGGAAGCGACCGCGCAACCGGTGTAAGCTAGATATCGGCGAAAACGCATCCGCAATGGGTCTCCCGCTCTGTCGGGTCACGATATTCTTCACGATTACCGAGGCATGCTGCCATGAGCACCGCGATTATTACTGAAGCGAAAATTCCGCATTACATTGACGGCCAGTGGGTGGAGTCCAATGCCCGCGAGTGGTCGGAAATTCTCAATCCTGCTACTGGTGAGAGCCTGGGCAAGGTTCCCATCTCCGATGCAGCCGAGGTCACCAAGGCCATTGACGCGGCCGCCGCAGCCTACCCCGCATGGCGCCGGACGCCCCCTGAGGACCGCATTCAGCCGCTTTTCAAGCTGAAAGTGCTGCTCGAGGATCACCTCGATGACATCAGCCGCCTCATTACGCAGGAGAATGGCAAGACCTTCACCGAAGCGAAGGCGGAGATGCGGCGCGCAATCGAGAATGTGGAGGTGGCCTGCGGCATTCCGGTGATGATGCAGGGCTACAACCTGGAAGATGTCGCGCGCGGCATCGACGAGATGATGATCCGCCAGCCTTTGGGCGTGACGGCTGCGATCGTGCCATTCAACTTTCCGGGGATGATTGCGTTCTGGTTTCTCCCGTACGCCATCGCGACGGGAAATACGTTCATCCTGAAGCCGTCGGAGCGCGTCCCGCTGACGATGCGCTATGTCTACGAACTGATCGAGAAGACAGGGCTGCCGAAGGGCGTCGTAAACCTGGTGAATGGAGGCAAGGTCGCAGTCGATACGTTGATCGACGATCCCCGCGTACGAGCGATCAGCTTCGTCGGTTCCACTCCGGTAGCCCGCTACATCTACGCGCGTTCCGGAGAAAAAGGGAAACGCGCGCAGTGCCAGGGCGGCGCGAAGAATCCGGTGATCGTTCTGCCGGATGCCGACATGCAAATGGCGACGCAGATCATCGGCGACAGCGCGTTCGGATGCGCCGGGCAACGTTGCTTGGCTGTGTCTGTAGCCGTCACCATCGGTGAAGCGCAAAAGACCTTCCGCGACGCCATCGCGGAATCTGCCTCGAAGTTGCGAGTGGGCAATGGTCTCGAAGATGGGGTGCAGATGGGCCCGGTGATTAGCAAGCACAGTAAAGACCGGATCGAATCGCTCATTGGAGTTGGGGAGAAACAGGGAGCCAAGGTGCTGGTCGATGGCCGCAATCCCAAGATCCCACGCCACGAGCGTGGCAACTTCGTGAAGCCGACGATTCTCGACGGGGTGCCTGCGAGCAGCGAACTCTCGCACACCGAAATTTTTGGACCTGTGCTCAGCATGGTGCACGCCAACGATATGGACGAAGCGCTTGCATTTCTGGAGCGCAATCCCTACGGCAACCAGGCATCGCTGTTCACGTCCAGCGGTGCGGCCGCACGCCGCTTCCGCTACGAAGCTCCAGCCGGGAATATCGGCATCAACATCGGCGTCGCCGCGCCCATGGCCTATTTTCCGTTCAGCGGATGGAAAGACAGCTTCTTCGGCATCATGCACGGACAGGGCCGGGACTCAGTGGAGTTTTATACGGAGAAGAAAGTCGTGGTCGAACGCTGGGCCAAGGAGCACTCGCGCAAGTTCTGATCACAAGTTTGAGCGTAAGTCGTCACTGAAAATGTTGAGATGACCGCGTATTGTGCGCTTCGAGCACACCGAGCGTGCAATATGCGAGTCATTCTCACCACAGACCACAGAGTCACAGAGAAAACGAAGAACGGAAAGATCCACGAACGGCGCCGATCATCGGAGCAGCCATTGAAGTCCACCGCGCGCTCGGTCCGGGACTGCTCGAATCGGCATATGAAGAATGTTTGTGTCACGAATTGCATCTTCGCGCGTTAGCTTTCCAGCGTCAGGTCGATCTGCCTGTGCCGTACAAAGGGTTGAAGCTTGATCGCGGATACAAGATGGACGTGGTTGTCGATAACACTGTGATACTTGAACTCAAGTGCGTGGAGAAGATTCTCCCAATCCATGAAGCACAGTTGCTCACATATTTGAAACTGTCGGGAAAGCACGTTGGACTCCTGATTAATTTCAACGTGCCGCTCCTGACGCAAGGGGTTGTCAGAAGGGTTTTGTGATTCCTCTGTGTCCCTGTGACTCTGTGGTGAAAAAATAGCGAGGATGGTATGACCACGACCGCCGTAAATCCGGCTATGACCGGCCAGGAAATCGTCGACCTCACCAAAAAGCACACTCTGTTCGAGTGGTCAGCTCAGTCGAAGGTCGATCCTATCCCGGTCGCCCGCGCCAAGGGCATTTATTTCTGGACGCCGGAAGGGAAGCGCTTCATCGACTTCAACAGCCAGTTGATGAGCGTCAACATCGGTCATGGGGATGAGCGCGTGATTCGCGCGATTCAGGAACAGGCGGCGACGCTTGCCTACGCCAATCCCTTCATGGCGACCGAGCCACGCGCGCGCTTGGGTGCCAAGTTGGCCGAGATTACTCCCGGCGATATCGACACATTCTTTTTCACCAATGGTGGCGCTGAGGCCAACGAGAACGCCATCAAGCTCGCCCGCTTCTTTACCGGACGACACAAGATCATGGCGCGCTACCGCTCCTACCATGGGGCCACTGCAGGCAGCATTTCGTTAACGGGCGACCCGCGGCGCTGGGCAGTTGAGCCGGGAATCCCCGGTGTTGTGCGGGTGCTGGACCCGTACCACGGCATCGAGCGGGGCTGGGAATCGGCGGAAACCTCGCTCTCCATGATCGAGGAGATCATTCAGCTCGAAGGCCCCCATACCATCGCGGCGTTCATTCTCGAGACCGTCGTAGGCACCAACGGCATCCTGGTTCCTCCCGACGGGTACATGCAGGGCGTGCGCAAGCTATGCGACAAGTACGGCATCCTGATGATCGCCGACGAAGTGATGGCCGGCTTCGGGCGCACGGGTGAGTGGTTTGCGGTCGATCACTGGAAAGTCGTACCCGATCTCATCTGCATGGCGAAGGGGCTGACCTCCAGCTATCTGCCTCTGGGCGCCGTGGGGATGCGGCATCACATTGCACAGCACTTTCAGGACAGGGTTTTCTACGGAGGGCTGACTTATAACAGCCATCCCATGGGCTGCGCGGCTGCGCTGGCCACGATTCGCGTGTATGAGGAAGATCGCCTGATCGAGAACGCTCGCAAAATGGGCGCCATTCTGAAAGACCTGGGAGAAGAGATGCTGAAGAAGCATCCCTCGGTGGGTGCGGTGCGTTCGATTGGACTGTTCGGGATTTTCGAGCTGATTCGCAATCGCACCACCAAGCAGCCCATGGCGCCGTTCAATGGCACGTCGGAAGAGATGGCCGCGCTTGGAAAGTTCTTCCGCGAAAACGGACTATATACGTTAGTCCGCTGGAACACCTTCTACACCAATCCTCCGCTGTGCATCAACGAGCAGCAACTGCGAGAGGCGTTCGCCATCATCGACAAGGGCCTCGAGATCACGGATCGCGCGGTCGCGTAGCGACCGTGGAGCGGCCGGCGTCTCCGGCCGCCGGACGGGCGAGGACGCCCGTCTCTCCATTTCTGCCAAGTCCATACTCTGTGTGATCTAGATCACGCAGAGGTGTGAAAGTGGCGACAGAGCCCCAGCCCGTTCCGCACGATACTCCCCATAGAAAGCAGACCGGAAAGTCTATTATTCAGTTTTCAGGGACACTCCGCTCCTAGTGGGAGCTGTATGA